>NZ_JXYC01000015.1:0-72822 GCF_000967665.1 Marinomonas sp. S3726
GGGAGCGTCCATATATGTCCTGATAAAATTCGCCACACAGAAAAGTACGCGCCTTTTAATAGAAATAAGGTCAAATTGGCGTGCCTGTTCCGATAAAACTTGATCTCAATAAAGCCACGATTAGAGCCCTCTTAAGAGTTTAGTTTTTTATCTAATTCATCTAAAAAAATACTTTGCCCGTAATTCATTTTATACCTACTTCTGGTATAAAAATGTTCCGACTTGAAAAAGTGAACATCATATTTAGCTCTTGTTAGAGCTACAAAGAAAAGCCGTCTCTTCTCTTGAAGTTCTTTATCTTCAGGATAGTACCAAGCTTTTTCTCTAGGGTTATAAACCAACCTTGGAAAAACTCCATTATCTAATCCTATAGCGATAACAACGTCATATTCACAACCTTTGCTAGAGTGATATGTTATAAGGTTGAGCTTGTCTGATTGATTCCTATTATCTCCAAGCATCTGTAGGTTTATGTTGTGAAGAGCTCCATTGTCTTTCAATGAACTTTGCATTTTCAAAACTTCATTGAAATCATCCTTTGTTCTAGGCTCACCAATAAATACTGAAAAGTGATCACTAATCATCTTGCACACAAAAGCGCCTGGGGTAATCAAATGAGATATGTTTTTGGAACTCCATAAAAACTTGACGAAATTAAGGGTAGCTGAATCTATATCATCAATAAAGTTACGAGTAAGCAAAGTATAGGACTTTATTAGATCATTTAAACAAATACTCTTACCTTGTTCCTTCCAGTCAAATGTAATCCAAGACGCGCAGTCTTCAATGAAATTTGTCATTGGATTTTTTCTGTATGGAGCGTTATTATCTACTCGGTTGTAAAACAAACCTTTTTCTGATGCTTTTTGTGCAACTATATCGCCTATTTTTGCGTCTGGGTATAATATTGCGACGTCACTAAGTGTTCTCTCCTCCAACACATCTACGCAATCTAGTGCCTTTTCTAGTGCCTGCTCAACTTGCTCTTCTAGCCCATTAGGGCATAAATGGTAATCAATAGTTGCAACTCTATTCTGGTTATGTGCAACAACTCCTTTATTAGTACCCACGAAACCATCCGAAAGATTAACTATATTTTGAGCTGAACGATAGTTAAGTTTCATTTCTACTTTATCAAAATCACTACGTTCACTTAGGCTTAAAAGTAATTCTGGATGGGCCCCTGTAAATCCATAAATAGATTGATCAACATCGCCTACAGCTATTACTTTTACGCCATGATCAACTAGTAATAATACTATTTCATGTAATGGTTTTCCTAAATCCTGATACTCGTCTATGACAATAATTGGAAACTTTGCTTTCAGAATATCCCTTATCCACGCATAATCTTTTATCATCTTTCGAGAGATTAAAATTAGATCATCAAAGTCTACTAAGCCAGCACTTCGTAAAAACTGCTCATAGTTTGTGACTAAATTAGCATACAGAATATCATTACTATCAAAAGATTCGTCACGTTCAAGATAGGACATTCTATAGTTTGTCATAGTTGCGAAGCTGCAATATTTTGCTGCATCACCTATATAAGCTTTAGCAGATTCAAAACTATCGTTTCGTTGTTTTTCATTGGCAATTGAATATGAAACGGGTAATTCCGACTCAATCAGGTGTGCTAATGGGGACACTATTTGACTTAAACAAAAGCTGTGTACCGTCCCGACATATAAATTTTCATTTGAAGATATACCAATTTTTTTAAACCTCTGTTGTAATTCCCTACAACATTGACGACTATATGTTATACATGCAACCTTCTGATAGTCATTGATTTCTTCATCAAGAATTTTCGCGACCTTTAATACTAAAGTTTTTGTTTTACCACTTCCTGGTCCAGCAATAACAGCACAATTAGTATTAGAGTCATAGGCAGCCTTTTGACCCAACTCATTTAATTGAAGAGCTTCGGTTTTATATAAACTAGCTACATTACGTTGCATTAGTAATATACTCAAAAGACGAAATAATATATTGAGGACACTGCCCATCAGGTAGTCTGTGACTCAGCCTCTTAGCAAAGCGACCTTTACCAATTTCTTGTATGTACCTTAGTAATGCTGGCATATCTACAGTCGTTTGATTATTTTTCCAACTTTCAATAATTGGTCCAACACGTTGCCTCTCCCCATGCTCTTCTAACAAAATATCGCATATGATAGTTTTTAAGACTGGCGAGCTGATTAATTCAGTTTCAAGAGTCTGAATGTTCGTGAAAATACCTTGAGCCTGACCTATTGAGATGATCGTAGCTTCAGGGTTTACGCCTTCTCGATAAGTAGGAAGAATCAATTCTAATAGCTTATCAATTCTTGTTATTCCCAAAGGAACAGGTAGGTTTAAAGGGTCTCGATCTGTAATAATCGTAAATGGTGTTCCAATGCTATTTAAAAACTTTACATACGGTGCAAAGTTTGTACCTGCAACTGAACATATTGAAATGCCCTTTTTATCTAGTTCATAACCTAGCTTATTTGCTAACTCTGGTATTAAAAACTCCTCAGCATCTCCTTCGACTAAAATAACTCCTCGAGCGAAAAGCATCTCTCCTTTTGTTACAGTCAAATATCTGCTCATATCTTCAATATCATTTGGACTTAAAGTTGAGTTTGCTAAAGAATAGCCCGCAGTTGAGCGTTGAGCACCAGTCGTGTGTTCTTTAAACACAATTAATGATTGTAATGGTGCGGAACTAGCTATATGTGGGGAGTGTGTTGTTAATATAGTATTTAGATTTGCTTCTGAATTATAAAAATAGTCAAACAATAGCCTTTGGATATGAGGATGTAAGTGCGCTTCAGGTTCTTCAATTGCTAAAAAAGTAAACTCTTGTTCACCTTGTTGAATCGAATGCTGCAACTTAAGTAACTTTAAAGTCAAAAATAGTATATTTGAGCTCCCAGTACTAGCTTGACTTACTGTCCTAAGTCCTGCATCTATCAATAATTGCAATGATCTAACGAGTTTATTTATGTCCTGTGGTGCTAACTTCAAACTAACCTGTGTAACATGATTAGTACCAACAATAGTTTCAAGCATATTGTTTATGTTAACAGCTATATTATCGATACTAGGAACGCCATCAAGTGCTCCTTGTGTTTGTTCAAATCCTGCGGCTATAGAAACCTTTTGTTGTTCAGTTAAGTTCTTACTGACATCATCTAAAAAAGCTCTTATTGGTGAGCGATTACTATTTTTGAGCTCTCTTTCACAATCTCTCAAAGCATGAAAAAGCTCCATTTGTAAACATCGTCGAAAGGTACGAGGAATAAGGTTTTCGGTATTATTTCCAAGATAAGTAATGTATTCGTAGTCATTAATAGTAAGATTTTCGACTCCACCACGAGGCTTAAACTCATATGTAATTCTTGCAGTGTGCGTTGCAACATTAACTAGCCCATCGGCTAACACCGACAACATCGTTTCAGAGCTATTAATATTATCAATATCTATAGATACTTTAATTGTGTTCCCAATTTTATTCACTCCTAAGCCATCCCAAAAGTCATCAACATTGAGAAATCGTTCTAATTCTGACAAAGAAGGATCAAGTATCAGTCTAAGGGCAAAAAGAAAATTACTTTTACCAACTTTATTTTCCCCAACAACAACCATATTCCTATTAGTAATAATTTCAAAATTTTGAAAATTTCTGAAGTTCTCTATTTTGACTCTTGATATATGTATCAATTAAAACTCCTTTTTTATATCCCAAACTGATTTTTAGTAGGTTTATTTATGATATTCAGAAGATGAACAAGTCACGATAGACTGATTCAAACTAACATCTATGAACACCCCCACTTTTTGCAAGCAAAAACATCTTCTGAAAAGTAAGGTTTTACAGCCACCTATTCGAATTTTAAATGAGGGCTTTTACCTCAGACCCTGATGATTTTCACTAACTTGGCTCTAATCATTTGAACGTTTACTGAAGGAACATTATTAGTTCAAAATCGCCAAGTTACGGAATAAGCTGTATTGCCATCAACTTTTATACTTAGCAAAGCTGAGTCTCATATTTATTCATTAATAAACCGTTAATTTGTGATTCAGTTGTACCAATAAAAGCTTACGAGCGGACTCTCTACATCACTTCAACAACCCGTAATCTAGAACTAAAACCACACCTTACGCACATAATGGAAAATAATCTTACTCAGTTTTTTCCACATTTCAATCATATTTAGTCTCGTCAATTAAACAATTAGTACAACTATAACAACAACTTATATTAGAAAAACTCAATTACATGCAAGTTCAGTTCTATAGGAAACCCATCTTTATAAACCTATTCAAAAACCATAAGTATTACAGGACATTTCACCACTACTCTTATTCACTTTTTAGCTTGGCTCTTTTTATGCGGCTCTTCTATCTACTTGCGAGCTTATTTGGTACTTAAGAATGGATGAGGAATAGTTTGAAACAAGACCGCTATTTTAAAAGCCTCTTCTTTTAAAAGCCCCTTATTTTAAAAGACCGCTAACGCCCTAACCTAAAAAGGGGATTTCTGCATATTGCTTGCAACCCTTTTCACTTTGTACGAATCTAGTTTAAACACAATATGGATAGTGACATGTTCTCAAATAATGACTTCCCCTTAAGCCCTGTGCCTTTCGATCAACGCAAGGGCTTTGTCTCAATGACGAGCGTATTGTTAGGTTTCACCTTTTTTACTGCAACCATGTGGGCTGGGGGAAAACTAGGCTCATCCTTTAGTTTTTATGAGCTTATTGGTCTCATTGTTATTGGTAACTTGTTACTGGGTAGTTACGCTGCAAGCCTAGGTTATATTGCCTATCGTACTGGTCTTAATACTGTTCTTCTTAGTCGTTATTGCTTTGGTAACCAAGGTAGTAAGCTTGTCGACCTCATACTTGGTTTTACCCAAATAGGTTGGTACGCCTGGGGCACGGCCACCATTGCTATTGTACTTGTTGAATTACTCAATTTATCTCAAAGCCTTACTCTGCCATTAATGCTTTTCTTTGGATTCGCTTTTTGTCTCACTGCTCTCATTGGCTATCGAGGCTTAGAAATTTTATCTAAGATATCTGTCCCTGCCATGCTCTTTTTCATTGGTTTAAGCCTCTTTCAAGGGGCGATTGATATAGGTGGAATAGAGGCACTAATCAGTCAAACGCCCGAACAGAGCTTAAGCTATTCAGCTGCAATTACTTTGGTATTTGGTACCTTTGTTAGTGGTGCAACTCAAGCCACCAATTGGAGTCGCTTCTCAAAGTCTGGGAAAATTGCGATTACAAGTACCCTATTGGCATTCTTTATAGGCAATGGTTTGATGGTGTTTATTGGAGCCTTTGGTAGTTTAGTTTACCAGCAAGCAGATATGGTCGATGTGCTTGTTAGCCAAGGGTTTATACTGATTGCTGTCTTGATGTTATTTAGCAATATTTGGACAACCCAAGATAATACCATTTATAACTTTGCCGCTGCTGGCTGCCATTTATTGCGAACTAAGCAAAGAAGCCGAGTTATTCTAGCCGGAGCAGGCATAGGCACACTACTCGCTGTATTTGGTATGTATGAATTCCTCATTCCCTTTTTGATTCTATTAGGCACCTTCATTCCACCTATCGGCGCTATTATTATCACCGACTTCTGGCTTAAGCGTCGTCACGATATGCTTAGTTTTGAAGATGTCACCTTCTCAAAGGTAAATTATGTTGGACTTATAGCTTATTCGATAGGGTCTGGTGCCGCTTACTTAAGCGAATGGGTTGCACCTATTATTGGTATTTTCGTCGCTGCTATCAGCTATGGTTTATTGGACCTGCTATTAAGAAAGCAGGTCCAGATAGAGGCCTAAACTATTAAGGCCTAAGTTAATGATTGGCGGGTTTATGGCGTTTTGAATCTCGTCTTACTGAATCAAAACCATAAAGCAGTAGGCCGATCCAAATAAAGGTAAAGGTTAGCGCCTTAGCTGGCTCTAGTTCTTCGCCATAAACAAAGATCGCCAACCCTAGAATCATGGTTGGTCCAATGTATTGCATAAAACCTAAGGTCGAGAGCTTGACTGTTTTAGAGGCAAGCGAAAATAGTAATAAAGGCAGTGTTGTCACAGGGCCAGCAAGCATAAATAGCATCCAAGTCGTTAACTCTCGCTCCGCGACATTACCACCAGCATTGTACAAGTAGCCCATAATGATAAAGGCAATTGGCATGAGAAGACTAGTTTCAACAAATAAAGAGGTAAAACTGTCTGTCGGTGTTTTCTTATGGCAAAGACCATAAAAACCAAA
Organism: Marinomonas sp. S3726; assembly: GCF_000967665.1. Taxonomy (NCBI): domain Bacteria; kingdom Pseudomonadati; phylum Pseudomonadota; class Gammaproteobacteria; order Oceanospirillales; family Oceanospirillaceae; genus Marinomonas; species Marinomonas sp. S3726. The sequence continues at coordinate 6,285 of NZ_JXYC01000015.1, forward strand.
CGACAAGGCTAAGAGTATCGAAATCCAAGGTAAATAACCTAAAGCGACAACCTGTATACCTACCCCTATTACAGCCAATCCTAAAGCGATAAGTTGAACTCTATTCAGGCGCTCACTCAAAAAGAAATAAGCCAATATGACACTAATAAGCGGATTAATATAATAGCCTAAGCTTGCATCTATCATCCTATCTGTTGCGATAGCATAGATAAAAACAGACCAATTCACCCCGATTAAAAAGGTAGTGGCTAACAAGGTTTTAACGGTTTTACTTGAAGCAAGTGCGCTTTTTACGTTGCCCCACTTACCCATAAATGTAATCACGATCGCTAACAGAGCAACAGACCAAATAACCCTATTCGCCACAATATCCAGTGGATTTTCATCTGCCATCCACTTGAAGTAAATAGGTGTTATCCCCCATAAAATATAGGCAGACAGAGCAGGCACTATGCCTTTATTCACCGACGTATTCATAATGTCCCTATGATTTGAAACGAATAGAAAGATTCTAGTAAGCAGTTATTTCCTAACCTAAGAAATAAGTCAGGGAAAAATGGATTGTAAAACAAGGTTCAGATTGAGCCAAGTGTATTTACATTGCAGGTTAACCTCTTAGAAGATTAAGTGTCTTATTTTTAAGACACTTAATCTAGAGGCTTTTATCCACACGCTGAAGCAGGAGGACTTATTCGCAAGTTCCCTAGCGAGTTCAACTCCAATAGTCTGCTAGCGGTTTATCTGCATCAAGATGATGGGCAATTTGCGCTTGTAACAATTCAGCGGATGAGAAAGCATCGGTTAGGGCATGATGGGCTTTATATCTAGGAAGGCCATATCTTTGACGACAGGCATCTAAACGTACAGACGTATTTGCGGTGAAAATTCGCTTTAACAAAGACCTTTGTTTGAGCACTTTTTGTTCGATTGCCAAAGTATCTAAAATGGGAAAGAATAAATCTTGTCCGTATAGTTTTTTGGCCGCCTGATAAAGAAACTGCCTTTCAATTGCAGCACAATGTACCACGACAACCTTCCCTGCCATTGCCTCTAAAATTGACTCAAAGTAACGGCTTAAAGGCGGTGCTTGTTCCACATCTGAATGTGTTAATTCATGGATAGTAATGGATTCGGCAGACAGTCTAGCGCCAGGATTAACCACCCAATATTGAGCACTGGCACATTTCACCCGCTTAGTACTCATGGTCACAGACCCCACACTCACTATAGTGTCTTTTTGACTTCGAAGCCCAGTGGTTTCAAGGTCTAAAGCTAGCATGGGAGAGTCTGCAAGCTTAGTATCAAGTGCAGGTACTCCCGCTTGATAAAAACGCTTTAGCGGCCCTTCGGGTAAGGTTTGTGCTTGAGTTAAATAGTAATCATGCCAATCAAAGGCCTGATTACTATCTTGTCTAAAATTATCGTACAGCTTGGCTAACATTAGGAACGCTCACCTGCATAACGAAACTTAATAAACTCTTGCTGGCGCGATACGACATGAAAGGCATCCCTTAAATTACGCCTTTCAAGGCTAGATAAATGCTCTGGGTTAACATGGTTATTCGGTGTTAAGCCTTGATCAATCTGTTCGGTTTGATGCCGTATTCTCACCATGCTGATAAGCTCTAATGCCATGGCTAAGTCACGTGCTCGACCTTCTTGAAGAATACCGGCCGCTTCAATATCTTGCAGTCGCTCCATGGTATTAAGTTTACGACTACCACAGGCTAAAGCATGAACTCGAACAATATCAATAATGGGCGCTATGCCCCTTTCTTTTAGGTTAAATGTTTTAGACTGTTTACCACTTCCATCAAGTACAAACTGCCTAAAGAAACCCAAAGGCGGCTTTCTCTGGTTAGCATTGCGAGACATATGAGATAAGAAGCGTCTATGCTGTTGAGTCTGTAAGTGAATATGGTCTGTTAATTGTCTTGCTAATGATTGCTCACCATACACACAGCGCAAATCAAAAAAGATAGAGCTTCTTAACAAGGCTTCAGGTTTAGGGTTTTGAATCCAATCGCTAAAGTAGCTTTTCCATTGTGACAAAGGTTGGCGCCACAAAGTATTGCTGGCCATAATATCGCCCGTACAAAGTGGATAACCACACTGATCTAAACTCTGACATAACCAATCAGCAAGGGTTTTAAAATACTCCCCATGCACTTCCTCATCATAATCATCCGATAAGATAAAGGCATTGTCTTGATCTGTGCTGATCGTTTGCTCTTCTCTAGCTTGAGAACCTAGTGCAATAAAACAAAAGGGAATAGGCGCTGGGCCAAATTTCTTCTCAGCCAGCTGCAATAAGCGTTCAATGAAGGTAGTACCTATTCGGGACAAGGCATTGCCTATCATGACACTGTTGGCATCAGCATGAACCAATTGGGTAAAGGTATGGGTCATTTTACGGCTGATAGCCTGTAACGCACTCACGTCTTGCTGTTTAAAGATGTCACTGATGAGATACATACTACCGTGGCTTTCTTTTTGCACTATATCCCCGGTACTTATTACCCCTATGGCTTTGCCATTTTTAGTAATAGGTAAATGGTGAACATTTTGAGCCATCATTTTCATCACAGCTTCTGAGGCAAAGTCACCACTGTCCAATGTAATTGGATCTTCTGTCATGATGACCTTTACGGATTCATCATAACTTAGGCCTTTGGCTATCACTCGGGTTCTTAGGTCTCTGTCGGTTACTATGCCGACCAACTCTTCCTCATGGGTAATCAGTAAACTTGAAACACGCTTATCCGCCATTCTTTGTGCCGCTTGTTGAATGCTGACATCATCTTCGATACTAATCGGTGGGCGTCTTAATAAGCTTTTTACAGGGCATGTCATTAAGGAGACATCTTGATTAGAGTTTTGGTTTTGCGCCTCTATGGCTGTGCGCAAACGGTTCTCTCTAATCAGCTCAAAAAAGTCTGAAAAGATATCGTATTCTACATAAAGTTTTTTAAACCAATGAGCAGGAATGAGGTAAAACAAACAGTCTTCAATTGCTTTGATTTCCTGACTGACTTTACCATCACGTAGTAGGGATAAATAACCGAAAAGCTCCCCCTCTTCCATGCGCCTTAGTAACTGATCTTTGGTTGATAAAACTTCAACCGCACCACTTCGAATAAAATAAAGGTGCTCGTTAATGGTATTGGGTACGATAATGGACTCGCCATTTCGTACATATTGAATTTCAATTTCATGGACCATCTGCTCTATCAGCTCAGGCTCTTGCATTTCACTAAAGGGCGGATACTGATTTAAGGCATCCAACATCTCTGTTAATTCCACTTCCATCATACTTCTTCACCACCTAGCTTAAACAATCAAGCATATTTATACAGATCTAAAATAAATAAAGCGATGTATGAAGCCATACACCGCTTTATTAGAGCAACATGTTTAAAGCGTATTACTTAACCAGGTGCAAATCAGATTGCAGACCCTTATACAAGCTGACACACATCACCAACATTAACACGGAGAATGGTAAGCCAATTGTAATCGCTGCGGCTTGGATCGCGGATAACGCTTCTGATCCACCACCAATAAGCAAGGCAATTGCGATAATACCTTCTAATACAGCCCAGAAAACGCGCTGAATCATAGGTGCATCTGTTTTACCACCTGCTGTGATGCCATCAATAACTAATGAACCAGAGTCAGAAGAGGTAACAAAGAAGACAAGTACTAATACAATACCAACAAATGAGATCAAACCAGTCAGAGGTAAATGCTCAAACATTTGGAACATAGCAAGTGACGCATCAGAAATGCCGTTTGCTAATTCGCCTACACCGTTATTCACTTGATCGATTGCAGAACCACCAAAGATTGCCATCCAGATTAGAGAGACAAACGTAGGTACTAACAATACAGCAACTAAGAATTCACGTACGGTACGGCCGCGAGAAACGCGAGCGATAAACATACCAACAAATGGCGCCCAAGAAACCCACCAAGCCCAATAGAATACAGTCCAACCATGGAAGAAGGTTTGGTCTTCACGGCCAATCCAGCTACTTAGTGGAATAATGTTTTCAACATAGCCTAGGAAGATGGTTCCCATTGAACCAAAGATAGCGCCCGTATTTGCGACAACCAATACAAACAAAGCCAATGCGGCAGCAATCATAATATTGATGTTACTCAATAATTTAACACCACCTTCTAACCCTCTAGCAACAGAAACGATTGCCACAGCAGTGACAACTAAAATCACGATAATTTGAGTCGTAAGCGTGTTAGGTACATCAAATAAGAAGTTAAGACCACTGGTTGCCTGTTGAGCACCTAGACCAAGTGATGTTGCCAAACCAAAGATGGTAGCAATCACGGCCAGTACATCAATAAAGTGACCAATCACACCCCATACTTTTTCGCCTAGTAGCGGATAAAAAGCAGAACGTATGGTTAAAGGTAGCCCTTTGTTATAAGCAAAAAATGCTAGGGATAATGCGACAACACCGTAAATAGCCCAAGGGTGAAGACCCCAGTGGAACATGGTTGCACCCATTGCTAGCTGTTCACCACCTGGTGTTCTTGCTTCAACATTCAAAGGTGTGCCATACCAACCGGTATAATAAGCCACTGGCTCAGCAACACTCCAAAACATTAGGCCTATGCCCATACCCGCTGCAAATAACATAGAGAACCATGTCAGAGTTGAGTGCTCAGGTTTTGCTTCTGTGCCCCCTAAACGGATTTTACTCACTGGTAATACAATTAATGCTAAGCAGAATAATACAAAAATATTACCACTTATCATAAACAGCCAATCAAAGTTATTAATTGACCACCCTCTAGCACCGACTAATATTTCTTTCGCATCAGCGGGAAATAAAATGGTACCTAAAATAAAAGCAAAAATAATAAACGCACTGCTCATGAATACAGGGTTAAGGAAATCCAACCCCATCACTTGCACATTGTCCTGACCTACTTTATACGCCGTACTATACTCTGCTCTACCATTACTGGATTCTTTCAGCTTCATTTTGTTGGCTTCCTATTAATTATAATTATATGTTGCACTAGAAAGTATTATAAAATTAACCTAGCGCAATTGTTCTTTTAACGTCACCGAATGTCCCTTGGTAGTCCAACATTAGTGATTTAGGCGCTCTATTTAGTGTGTCGAAATATGCAATTTAATACCTATTAGCATTTAGTGAAACTAAATAGCCTTTCATTAAGATTTAACTCTATTTTTAAGAGAAGAAACTTTGATAGATATTAAAGACATGAGGTTACGACACCTTAATAGTCGTTTCACCTGAAGCTAAGTGTATCATTTATCAGGCTTTATAAGGAGTTTGAATCTTCTATAAAGAATGTATATGAGGTTTGATTAAATAATAGGCATAAAAAAACCCAGAGCATAAATGCTCTGGGTTTGCTTGAAACAAATTGTATAAGCAAAAGGGAATTTAAAACAAAGAGAAATCAAGTAAAAAGTTGCTTCACTTAATATAGGATTATTATAAAAAAATAATGCCAGACTTAATAGAAGTTGACCGGTCGTTCCAACTTCTAATCTCTTTATTTGCACATTCGTTCAGTTTTTCATCTTAGCCAATTCAGCCAAATAACAATTTCAAATATCTACCCTTCGAAATATGCATTATTGGTATTTCACAACTTTTGTGGGATGATTCTGTTTAAATGAAATCACTTACACTTATTGTTAGCCTAGCTAACTAGGTGAGCTAATACATTAGGGGTTATCCGTGAAATTTGAAGGTACTAAAAACTACGTTGCCAGCGAGTCTCTTAAACTGGCAGTTCATGCAGCCATGTTGTTAGAAAAACCACTTTTGATCAAAGGTGAGCCAGGCACAGGTAAAACCATGTTGGCCCAAGAGCTGGCAGATTCTCTTGGCACAGAATTGATTCAGTGGCATATAAAGTCAACAACTAAAGCTCAACAAGGCTTATACGAATATGATGCAGTATCTCGCCTTAGAGATAGCCAGCTCGGCGATGAAAAAGTCCATGACATCGCCAACTATATTGTTAAGGGAAAAATGTGGCAGTCATTTGATGCTGACGTACGCCCAGTACTGCTTATCGATGAGATAGATAAAGCTGACATTGAATTTCCAAACGACTTATTACTTGAGTTAGATAAGATGGAATTCCATGTGTACGAAACTCAAGAAAGAATCGTAGCTAAGCAAAGACCTATTGTTATCATTACATCGAACAATGAAAAAGAACTACCTGATGCCTTTTTAAGACGCTGCTTTTTCCACTATATCGACTTTCCAAATAAAGACGAAATGCAGCAAATTATAGAAGTACATCACCCTCACATTAAGCAAGATCTACTAACAACGGCTTTAGAAGTTTTTTTCCAATTACGTGAACTACCACACTTAAAGAAAAAGCCTTCCACTAGTGAGTTGCTCGATTGGCTAAAACTACTCATCGCCGAAGATATCGAACCAGAAGTACTTAGAGACAAAAGCAATAAAGGTGGCTTAGTTCCTCTCTTTGGTGCCCTACTTAAAAATGAGCAAGATGTCAGCCTGCTACAGAAACTCGCATTTATGAGTAAACGTCGTTAGTTAATGCTTCATGTTGGAGATATTGCATCATGCTGATTGAATTCTTTTTAACACTGCGAAAATACCGGCTAAAAACCAGTATTCGTGAATTGTTAGATCTCATTAATGCACTTAAAAATCAGGCTATCTTCGCGGATATTGATGCCTTTTACTTTTTGGCCAGAACCGTCTTAGTCAAAGATGAAACTCAATACGATAGATTTGATAAAGCCTTTGCTGACTATTTTAGTGGCATTCAAGACTTAGATGTTCTCTCTGCTCTAAAACAGGCTTATCAAATTCCTGAAGATTGGCTTAGAAAAGAGTTCGAGAAAAACTTAAGTCCAGAAGAAAAGGCCAAAATTGAAGCCATGGGCGGCCTAGATAAGCTGATGGAAACCCTGAAAAAGCGTTTTGAAGAACAAAAGGAACGCCATGCAGGTGGCAGTAAGTGGATAGGAACGGGCGGCACCTCTCCTTTTGGATCTGGTGGCTACAACCCAGAAGGGGTTCGTATTGGCGAAGATCAGCCAAGACAAAGAAAAGCGGTAAAAGTCTGGCAACAAAGACAATACAAAAACTTGGATGCGAATACAGAAATCAGTAGTCGCACTATGAAATTGGCCCTTAAAAAACTACGACGCTTTGCCCGTACGGGTGCCAGTGAAAAGCTCGATTTAAACGGCACCATTAGTGCGACAGCAAAACAAGGCGGCATGCTTGATGTTCATATGGAGCCAGAGCGACATAATGCGGTAAAAGTATTAATGTTTTTTGATATTGGCGGTTCAATGGATGATTACATTAAAACCTGTGAGGAGCTTTTCAGCGCAGCCCATAGCGAATTTAAGCACCTTTCCTTTTTTTATTTCCATAATTGTTTGTACGAGCATGTCTGGGAAGACAACATTAGACGCCGCAGTGAATCAATCGATACCATGAGTTTAATTAATCGCTTTGGCCGCGACTATAAAGTGATCTTTGTAGGCGATGCCACTATGGGACCCTATGAAATTGATGCGCCAGGCGGCAGTGTGGAACATTGGAATCAGGAATCTGGCTCCAGTTGGCTTAATAAGATAACCAATCATTTTGATAATGTGGTTTGGCTAAATCCACAACCTGAAGAGCATTGGTCCTATCATTACTCAATTGGCATGATGAAGTCTTTGATGAAGGATAAAATGTACCCTTTAACCTTGGATGGTATTGGCCGCGCCATAAAAGAGCTTTAGACTCAAAACTTAACGTTTTAGTAGGCTAGGAATACAGCTTATTCCTAGCCTTTCTATTGTGAGCTAAGTTTAAGCAATTATCAGTACACCTTCTTAATTAACTTTGGCTTATTTCAAGGCAATTTTTCCCTTTCGATTTTGCTTTGTATAAGTTCTCGTCAGCAATTTTAATATAGGTCTCTATATCATCGTCACCCACTCTTGGTACGGCAAAATAAGCGCCTATGCTTAAACTGATTTGGGGTACGCCTTCATCTTTGGGCTGCACTCGCTTTTCATTTAACAGCTTAGTTTTTAGCTTTAAAGCCGTCTCTTCCAACTTAATAATGTCTATATCGACGATATAAACAATAAATTCATCACCACCAAACCTTGCAACGACATCTGTCTTACGATTAAAAATAGAACGTATGCACTTGGCTATCATCATAAGGCACTCATCTCCCTTAAGATGACCATAATAATCGTTATAGTCTTTAAAGTTGTCAGCATCTATCATCAATATCCCAATAGGATATTGCTCTCGCTGAGCTTGAACATAACCTTGCTTAAATAACGCCATAAAATAACGACGATTAAATAAGGTAGTGACGGCATCCTTTTCGCTTAGATGTTTAAACTTGCTTTTTTGCTGCTCTATTTTTAAACGCTGAGCTTCCATTTCACTAATATCTTCAATGATGCCAAAGATTAATGACACGCTACCGTCTTCCTCATAGTCGAGTACCCGAGCACGACTTTTAAAGTAACTATTCTCTTTAAGCGTATGATTGTAATAAGGAAACTGATTGTTATATTCGCTGATTTCTTGGTTTAGTAACTGTCGATATTCTGTGAAAATTAATTTAGCCTGACGCCCCGACTTTAATTCAACATTCCTGATAAAGTCTCCTGCGATAGGACAGGTCTCACTCACAGAGTGCTTTTCTAAATTGGAATCCAGTGAAAAGGCTTGCGCCATAGTGTGGTTGCAATAAAAGGAATCTGGGTCCTCTCTTACATCAATCAACCACCAACTCAGACCTTGAAAGTTTAGTAGTTGATTTAGTTGCTCTAAGTACGAATCTACTCGCGGATTAGGCATCTAATTAAACCTTATTAATTAGCGTTAATGCCTCATACAAACCGATATTATCCCTTAAAATGTACGAAACTATGGGGCCCTCGATCATCAAGTTGAAAGCGATTTACTTGTTAGAAGTGTAGCCGCTTATACCTGTTTTTGCCCTTTACTAAAGAAAAGGCAAAGAAGAAACAACTAATGCTAACCTAAGTTATTAAGCTAGCTGTTTAAAGGCATCATCCGTGGTAAAAAAGATTTGCCCTGGCTTTAGCTGCTCAATAAAGCTGGTCTGATTTAGTTGGTCCATCACGGGCCCTTTCACCTCGGCTAGATGCAAGTTTATCCCTAAATCTTCCAGTTTGGTTTTCATAGCCTCAAACGCATCCAAAGCTGTGGTATCAATAAAGCTCACCGAACTAAAGATCAAAACAATATGCTGTATTTCAGAGGCTAGATTAATCTGGGTAAAGATATAATCTTCGATACATTGCACATTCGAGAAGTAAATACTCTCATCTACTCTGATTGCCAGAATACCCTGCTCAGTATTCACTTGATGACGTTTGATATTTCTAAAATGCTCACTGTTACCTACCCTACCAACAACCGCCATATGTGGGTGGCTCGCGCGATACACAACCAGCATAACTGAACCCCAAATACCCACTGTAATACCAATCTCGATCCCAAAGACTAAAACAGTAAAAAATGTCGCGACCAAGCTATAAGCATCGGTACGGTTTACTCGCCAGCATCGCTTAAGTTGTTCAACTTCTATCATGGAAGCCACAGACATAACAACAATTGCGCCAAGAACAGCGAGTGGCAAATAATAAAAGAAGGGCGTTAAAAATAATAAGGTAATGAGTACACCTAAAGCGCACACAATACTGGCTAGGGTAGTTTGTGCTCCCGCACTATGGTTAACCGCAGAACGGCTCATACTCGCAGCCAGCGCAAATGTGCCACTAAACGCCGCCATCAGGTTTGCCGCACCAAGCGCTAACAATTCCTGATTAGCATTGATACGCTCTTTGCGTTTATTCGCCAAGGTTGTCCCGACACTGATACTTGTCACAAAGCACATAAGCGCAATCAACAATGAAGGTAAAGCCAGCTCCTGCCATAAACTCACATCTAGCTGAAACACTTGCAGAGAAGGAAGCCCTTCTGGAATCGCACCAACTACCTTAACTTGGTGTAAATCATTCAGTTGGCCAAAAAATACAATATAGGCAAAGGCCAATACGATAAACATAGGGCCAGCTTTTGCGAGCGCTTGTTCAAGCAAGGCATTTAAACCTAAGCGCTTTAACTGACCCGGAAATAGGTTTTTGAAATACCAAAGACCAATACAGGCGCCTATCCCTATGCTCAGTGTGGTGTAATTAATGATAGATATTTGATCGAATAGCACCTTAAGTGTTTCAGCAAAATTTAGCCCAGTTGGTACAGCAACCCCCAATAGGTGCTTAAGCTGACTCGTTAGAATGATGATGGCTGAGGCGCTAGTAAAACCACTTATCACAGGCAGACTAATAAAGTTGGTCATGCTACCTAGCCTTAATAAGCGCATTAACAACAAAAAAGCCCCCACAAGAAAGGAAATATTAATGGCATAAATAAGATACATCTGGCCAGTTTCTGGTGCTAATGCGCCAACACTGGAGGCAACCATGATAGAGATAAGTGCGGCAGGGCCTACAGATAAGCTGCGGCTACTGCCTAAAATGGCATAGAAGAAAGACGGTAAAATAGCACAATACAAGCCATACTCAGCAGGTACCCCAGCTAGCAAAGCATACGCCATACCTTGCGGCACCATTATGATGGTAGCAATTAAGCCAGCGATAAAGTCACTGACGAAGTCTTGCTTTTGATACGATTTAAACCAAAAGGCTAAAGGCAATTTATCTAGGTATAACATGGCTATCTTCTATGTATTTGAATGTCTTTGTCTTCCACCTTCTTTCCTGAAGGTAGCTTCCTCTAAATTCAAAATATCATATATAAAGGTTAAATCTCGACACTTATTCCAAAAATGAATATTGATATTACCAATTGAGCTTATACAATTTTCTAATATAAACTTTTATCTTTCCATAAAAAAAGGAGCCTCACTGACTCCTTTTAAGATGACGGGTTGTTTAGGTAATATCTAGGGAAGCTGCGAATAAGTCCTCCCGCCTCAGCGTGTGGATAAAAGCCACTAGATTTATGGCGAGGAGCGCAACTTAATAGTTATTCTATTGATAAGATCCTCAACTTAAAGGTAGTGCTTTTAGAGCACGCCCTTCGGGTCTTTGAAGAATACCTAAATGGCATTTCAGAAAAAAGTATCACCCTGTGTTGTCACATCTCGAAAGGTACCTACAGCTCTTATCAGAAAAAAGCGGCAAAGTGACGCCTTGATTGATACTTTTTCTGAGAAGACTTAGAAGAGGTGACTTAATCGCAGTTTCCCTAGGTTCGACTATATGACCATCTTTCAATCCCTTTCAGGCTTAATAGCTTGTCTTGGTTTAATACAAAGCCAATCTTTTCAGCAACTTTTTTTGAGGCGATATTATCTTCGGGAATTAAAGCAAGAATTTTGTTAAGTTCATGACCCGCCTGACTAGCATAAGAAAAGGCTCGTTCTAACAATTGCTTTACGGCTTCCTCTGCTACACCAAGATTTTGATAGGAAGGAGAGACATGACAACTAATATCAACTTCACCACCTTCTGGCTCAGAGTTAAAACCACAGGCTCCAATCACGCAGCCCGAGCTGTCTTTCATAAAATAAGGCATGGACCAAAATAATGCTTTGCCCTCTTCACTTAAGGCAATTGACCTTGAAAAAACATGATTAGGAGGTAAGGCTTCTTCAGCAAAAGTATACTGGCTTTGAGAAACATCCCTTTGCGGGAATAAGGTAGCAAGTTCAACAAGAGATAACTGTTGTAAAGAAAATTCCATTTAATACACTCCAATATCCAATTAAACAAGGCAGTGATAACAACTGGCAGCGGGAAGCTTAGACATGATTGAGTTTTTTCGTCTCTCATTCAGTAAGCTTTTGTCCAATTAATAACCATCTCATAAAGTTTTTTTATGATCAATGATTCTAATGTAATACATTGATACCGTTAGAAACTTTTACCCAAACGCTGAGGCGGGAGGACTTATTCGCAGGTTCACTAGCTTACTTCATGTCAATTTGGGAGCTATATTAGCAATATAAGAAAATATTAAAAGTGCGCTAAATTAAGCTTTTTTAAAGTATCAATTTTTAAGCAAATTAGGCTCATGACTTAACTTAATAACTCGTTTCACCTTAATTTATTCGTTCATTTATAAACAAAAAAGCCGCAATTTCTTGCGGCTTTTTATTCATTTTTTGCTAAGCATGATACTTATCAAAAACTAGCGATTAGCGCTCACCTAGTATTTCAAATACATCGCTCACCAGTCTCGCTTTACCATCAGCTTGTATTTGCCAGTGCTCTCTATGCACTGCTCCAAAAGCTTTATTCATGGTCCAGTTAGAGCTTAAGATATAGCCATCTTCTCCTTCAGCTACCCAGTTTACATCTGAATAATCTACATCTTTAAAACCTTGGTCCATGATATTTTGCCAAAATGCTTGGATCTCAGAGCGACCAGTAAAAGTTCCCATAGGTCTCGCTTCCATACTCGCATCTTCACAATACTGAGCGGCACAACCTGCTGCATCTTGGTTATTAAACGCTACTTGCCAAGCCGCAATACCTGCTTTACATGTTTCTAAAACGTTTGAATCAGACATTATTTACACCTCTGTTATATGTTTTGAAGTACTTTACCCTTGCTATTACCAGCAAAAAACAGAAGAATCAGAAATAACTGTAAACTTAAACAGAACAATTAAAATATGAACAAAGCTAAATATATGACCCTTTTTATGCATATAGTGTCATCGGGGAGCATCACTAAAGCGGCAGAAAAGTTAGACGTATCTAAGTCTGTGGTTAGCCACCAGCTTAAACTCTTAGAACAAGAGCTAGGCGTAACCTTATTAAAGCGCACCACGAGAAAACAGCATCTCACCGCTGCGGGAGAGGCCTTTTATCAAGACTGTTGCGAGCTAAATAAGATAACTGAATCAGCTTGGCTACAAGCTAAAGAAGCGCAAGAGGAGCCAAAAGGCAAATTGAAAATCAGTGCGCCTCACGCATTAATGAATACCTTGATTATTCCAGCATTAGCCGAAACATTTAGAGGGAATACAAAACTCAATTTAGAGCTTATCAGTAGTGATACCCATCAAGACCTAATGCAAGAAGATATCGATTTAACGATTCGTATTGGCCTGTCAGATGCGAGTAACTTAAAGCAAAAGCGCCTTGGTAGCTTTCGTGACCAAGTATGCCAATCAAGACTATTTCCAATATTAGACAGCATTACTTTAAAAGGCTCATCTGAGGCTAATTTTAGCTCCAACATGCCTATATCTGAGACAATTGAGCGAGCGCCTTACATTGCAAACTCATGGCAAGGTAAAGAAATCACACATGAATTTTCATCTAAGATAAGCCTCAAAAAGCAGCATCTTACGTTTCATCAAACCCATCAGGCAAATAACCTGCAATCTTGTATTGAGTTAATTGAGCAAGGTTTTGGTATCGGCATAGTGCCTGACTTCATTTGTCGTAAACACATCAAGACACTTATGCCAGTATTGGAAGATTGTGAGTTAGCTGAAAATCCGATTTACGCCTTACACCCTTATCAAGGTATCACTCCTATCGCGGTACAAATGGCGATTACTCAGATTGAAAAAGCCTTAGGAAACTTATCATCCTAGAATTAAAACTAGCGCCTTCTAGGGCGTTTATTTTTAGCTTTAGGTTTAATACCCAAGGCTTGGTTACGTTTTTCCTTATTAGATAATGGCCTTTTATTTGACTTAGATTCAGGCTTATCAAGGTCAGGTTCAAAACCTGGGAACCATTGAGACGCAAGCGGCGTATCCAGAAGCTTTTCTATGTCTTTCAATAAATAGTTTTCTTTCTCAGTCAGTAAACTGACGGCTAACCCAGATTGCCCAGCACGCCCTGTTCGACCAATACGGTGAATATAATCTTCTGCGTTATAGGGCAACTCGTGGTTTATCACATAAGATAAAGCTTCAATATCTAATCCACGGGCAGCCACATCGGTTGCAACCAAAGCTCTTAACTCACCTGCCTTAAAGGCGGCAAGCACTCTGTCTCTCGCACCTTGAGATTTATCCCCATGAATTGCCTGAGTGTCGATACCATCTTTTTTCATTTCTTTTGCAAGACGATCCGCCCCTTCTTTAGTACGAGTAAAGATAAGGACTTGTTGCCAGTTCTTTGAACCGATCAGATAAGAAATTAAGCCACTTTTTTTCTCTTTATCGACTGTATAGAAAGTCTGCTCAACTTGCTCTGCACTGGTGTTTCTTTGATCAACTTCAATTAATACAGGATCTTGCAGTAAGGTTTTGCTTAATTTGAAAATAGCATCATCAAAAGTAGCCGAGAAAAAAAGCGTCTGCTTTTGCTGAGGTAAGCGCTTTAAAATACGTTGAATGTCTATGATAAAGCCCATATCCAGCATACGATCCGCTTCATCTAACACCAAGGTTTTTAATTGGCTCACATCAACCAAGTCTTTCATAACAAGTTCAAGTAAACGTCCAGGCGTTGCTACAAGCACATCGACCCCTTGTTTAATCTCGTCTATTTGCGGATTGATACTGGCACCACCATAGGCAGCAACACTTCTTAAAAGTAATGCTTGGCCATAATCACAAAAACTTTTATAAACTTGTTGGGCAAGTTCTCGAGTTGGCGTCAGAACTAATACTGATACTTGGTTGTTAGGCACAGAGTTTTCTATTTGATGTGTTTCAAACAATCTATGTAAAAGAGGAAGTGCAAAAGCCGCTGTTTTACCTGTCCCTGTTTGTGCACCAGCCATGACATCTTTATTGGCAAGCACAGCTGGAATCGCCTCAAGCTGAATGGGTGTTGGGGTTTGATAACCCAATAATTCAACCTGTTCCAATAATAAAGAATGCAAACCTAAAGACGTAAAACTCATGATATTCACTTTACCTAACTAACCAATTAAAAACGCGGCAAGTGTAACACTAACTCTGACAACATGGGCTTTCGTCTCCTATCAATTTAACTGTTTAAAAAGCCCCTTTAGCAGTTTTAACACCAAATGCCAGTTTCATTGAAAATACTTGATATCAAGCAAGCCGAAGCGGTTATAGCGCATAATTTCACCAAAATGTCTTAAAACACTTCTATAGTCACATTAGTAAAATCGAATATTGCATGATGCAAACAATTATCCAAACCAGATAGGAATGATAACAAGGACTGTTTATGACAATGTTTAAACGATTGGTTTCGATCTCTCTCGCTTTAACCCTATTCATCTTAGGCTCACTGAGCTTTGCCAGCGACGAGTTACCCAAGCTTAACGCTATCAAAAACCAGAGCTCAATTTCAGGCTTATCCTCAGGCGCTTTTATGGCAACTCAATATCATATTGCCTACTCACAAGACTTGGTTGGCGTCGCGGCTGTCGCAGGTGGACCATGGCAATGTGCAGCGAGTAACCCCCTAAACCCGAATCCGCTTTCCACAGCAACAAGCACCTGCACCTGCCTAAAAGGCTTACCCTGCCCTTATCTTGGGGCACCTTTCCCTGATGTGAGTGAAATATACAATCTGGCCAAAGCGGCCGAAGAAGCAGGTAGCATAGATAAGTTAGAAAATGTATTAGATGACAAAATCTATCTATTTTCTGGCAAACAAGACAAAACTGTACTAACACCCGTTGTAGACAGCGCTAATGATTTTTATCAAACATTAGGTATCTCTGACGAACAGATCTTATATGACAACCAAGTTGATGCAGGCCATGCTTTTATTACCAATCAAGAAGTTGATTTAGATTGTCCATTGAGCCAAACGCCTTTTATCAATGACTGTCAGTATCGTCAGGCAAGAATTCTCCTTGAGCAGATTTATGGCGATTTAGATGAGTCGACACCTTACAAAACAGATAACCTGATTAAATTTGAGCAAAAGCCCTTTGTCCCCCAATATCGATTTAATATCAGCAGTATGAACTCAGAGGCTTATGTTTATATACCAACGGATTGCCAACAAGATGCTACCCAGTGCCGTGTACATGTGGCACTACATGGCTGTGAGCAAGGTATGCAAAGCTTAGATGATAAGTATGTCACTGGCACTGGCTATCTGGACGTTGCCGAAACAAACCAGCTTATTGTGCTCTTTCCTCAGGTGGATAAATCTTCTTTCATTCCTTACAACCCAAAAGGTTGCTGGGACTTTTGGGGCTATACCAATAATAGCTGGCCCCCTTATACCTACTACACAAAAGAGGCGATTCAAATGCAGGCTATTAAAGCCATGTTAGACCACCTAACCGCAGGCTAACGCAGTGGCGATCTAATACAATGGCTTAGCTAATACATGGACTTAGCTAATAAACAGTCTTACCAATACAAACTCAACGAGCTTTAAAGCCTGTTTAATTACTGGCTTTAAAGCTCAAGTCCTAAAATTAATTCTCTTAACCATAGATTTGCTTGGTCCTGATCCGCACTTTTATGCCAATAGATATTCCAATCAAGGGCGGGTAAAGAGTAAGGCAACTCTAAAATTTTAAGGTCGTAGCTTTGCGCCATACTAATTGGCACCGTCAGCGCCATATCCGTTTGCGCAACCAATAAAGGGGCAACTTGATAGTGTTGAACCCGCATCTTTATTTTTCGTTGCCGGCCTAAACGGTTAAGACCTATATCTTCATAACCACGACCTTTTCGCCTTGAGGATACCTGCAGGTGATCTAAAGCAAGGTATTCATCTAAGCTAATGGTATCTCCAATTGTTGGGTGATCTCGCCTAACGGCACAAGCATACCTTTGTTTTAGGAGTGCTTGAGTTTGCATCTGACCAACAGCAACAAAAGGTGCATCCAGTGCTATGTCTAAGCTTCCCGCTGCCAACTCTCTTTCAATTTCCTCTCTTGGCACATAACAGCACTCAATACCCGCTTTAGGTGCTAACTCTTGTAAAAGGCTTAAAAGCTTGGGCATTATCATGGCTTCGGCCATATCATTCATGCTTAAGCGAAAGGTTTTCTCAGATTGAAAAGGGTCGAATATCTGGCCTTCTTGCAGGCTTGTTGCCATAAGTTGTAAAGCGCTTTGTATACCGACAACAATATTTTCAGCTAAAGGTGTGGGCACCATCCCCTTTCCTGTCCTTACAAATAAAGCATCATCATAGATTAACCTTAACCTTGCCAACGCATTACTTACTGCTGGTTGGGTGATACATAAAACCTCAGCGGCTCGGGTCAAGTTCCCTTGCATATAAATGGCATCGAACACCACAAAAAGATTCAAGTCCACTTTATTGAGTCGCATTTTATGTCCTTAGCTAGCCCGAAAAAGAGTATATCTTTGCATTCATTAAACAGAATAATGCCACAGCATTATAACCATTGTGTATTTTACTTTATTCATATAATAAATTTTTAAAATAATACTCAGACGCTTATGCTCGTTTCTAACCTATTAAATTTTCGTGGGAAGATAAGGATAAAGGAATGGGACGTTGGTATTTCATCCGTCATGGACAAGCCAGTTTAGGGTCAAAGAATTATGACCAGCTATCTGAACTGGGCATGACTCAAGCACGCCTATTAGGTGAGTACTTTAAGACTCATGAGATACATTTTGATCAGGTAATTTGCGGTAGCCAAGTACGCCATAAACAAACGGCTCATGCCTTTTTATCTGGATATCAATCTCAAATTGACACATCTAGTTTCACCATAATGAAAGAATTTAATGAGTTTAATTTTGAAGCCATCATTAAGGCTTACCTTAACCAGCACCCTGATAAACAAAAAGATAAGTATTCAGATAAGGCGCTTTTTCACTTGCTAAAAGCAAGCCTTCTAAGCTGGAGTCAAGACACACTTATTAATGATGAAGCTAACAGTAAAGCGCTAGAAGAATCTTGGAGTCAGTTTCAACACAGAGTCAAAAACGGATTAATAAAACTCCAATCAGATTTTCAGCAAAAAGATTCGCTGATTTTCACCTCTGGCGGCCCGATTGCTCAGGTCGTAAGCCAAATATTAAACATACCTGCAAGCAATTGCATTGAGCTCAATTTAAGCATTCAAAATACCGCTATCACTCAGTGTGTCTGCCAACAAGACAAGATTTATTTAGATAATTTTAACCATTTACCTCACTTGCAATCCCCCGATACCCATAGCTTACGTAGTTTCAGTTAGTTTGCTTAATTTTCAAAAAGGAGATGACCATGGATTTTGAATACAGCCCTAAAGTTCAAACCCTCATACAAGAAGTAAAAGACTTTATGGATGAGCATATCTACCCTAATGATGCTCGCTTTCATCAGGAAGTGGCTGAAAACCCATGGCAAACGCCCAACATTCTGCAAGAACTAAAAAGCAAAGCGAAGGCTCAAGGGCTTTGGAACCTTTTTCTCCCACTAAGTTATGGCAGCCATAGCCCAGGATTAACCAACCTAGAATACGCCCCTTTAGCTGAAGAGATGGGCAAGGTCATGTGGGCTCCCGAAGTATTTAACTGTGCCGCACCGGATACAGGTAACATGGAAGTATTAGCTAAATACGCTAATGAGGCTCAGCAAAAACAATGGCTAGCGCCTTTATTAGCGGGTGAAATACGCTCTGCTTTTGCCATGACAGAGCCTGATGTGGCTTCCTCAGATGCAACCAACATCGAAACCCGTATTTTACGAGACGGTAATGATTATCTAATTAATGGTCGCAAGTTTTATATCAGTGGCGCCTGTCGTGATTCCTGCGAATTATTAATTGTGATGGGTAAGACAAATCCTGATAACCCTAACCGTCATCAACAGCAATCCCATATATTGGTCCCTACGAATACCCCAGGCGTCACTATCGTAAGACCCATGAAGGTCTTTGGTTACGACGATGCGCCAGAGGGTCATGCTGAAATTATCTTCAAAAATGTACGCGTTCCCGTTGAGAACCTTATTTTAGGGGAAGGTCGTGGTTTTGAAATCGCTCAAGGTCGACTAGGGCCAGGTCGAATTCATCATTGCATGCGCTCTGTTGGCGCGGCACAAAGAGCATTAGACCTTATGTGTGAAAGAGCCAATGAGCGTATTGCGTTTGGAAAACCTTTATCCAAGCAACAGTCTGTGCGTGAAGACATTGCCAAGTCAGCCTGTGAAATAGAGCAAGTAAGATTACTGACGTTAAAAGCGGCTCAAAAGATGGACACTGTAGGCAACAAAGCAGCAAAAGATCTCATTTCCATGATCAAGATAGTTGCTCCTAATATGGCACTAGCCGTTATCGACAGAGCTATTCAAATACATGGTGCAGCAGGTGTTGGGCAAGACCACTTCCTTGCTCATATGTATGCTGGTCAACGCTGCTTACGTCTTGCGGATGGGCCGGATCAAGTTCATATGATGCAGTTAGGCCGTAACCTTGCTCAACAAGCCCTAGCGAATAAGGATTAATCATGGCAAACAATGATGCTCAAGATAACAATCTAGATGAGAAAAGCTTAACTCAATACCTAGAGTCAAATGTCACAGGGTTCAAAGGTCCAATCACTTTAACTAAGTTTGAAGGGGGCCAATCTAACCCTACCTATAAGATTAGCGCCCATTCAGGCACCTATGTGTTAAGACGCCAACCCTTTGGCACCCTGTTAAAGTCAGCCCATGCTGTTGATAGAGAGTTCCGTGTTTTAACCGCATTAGAGGGTTCAGAAGTGCCTGTCCCTAAAGCGCTCCACCTTTGTTTAGATAAAGACATCATAGGCAGTATGTTTTATCTCATGGATTACTGTGAAGGCAATATTTACTGGGACGCAGCCTTACCCGAAATAGCTAAAAAAGCCGATCGAAGTGCCATGTATGACGCGATGAACCTCGCTCTCACCAAACTACATAAGGTAGACGTACACAGTGCGGGATTAAGTGATTATGGCAAGCCAGGTAATTATTTTGAAAGACAGCTAAGTCGTTGGAAAAGCCAATATCAAGCAAGTGAAATAAAGCCAATTAAAGCGATGAATACCCTCATTACTTGGTTGGAAGAAAACTTACCAGAAGATGATGGTCGCATTGCCCTATGTCATGGGGATTTCAGGTTAGACAACCTGATATTTAACCCAGAAGACAGAAGTATAAAAGCCATTTTAGATTGGGAACTTTCTACGTTAGGTCACCCTTACGCTGACCTTGCTTATCAATGTATGCAATTAAGGCTACCTATTAACCCGGATAAAAATGCCATTTCTGGCCTTATGGGTTTAGATGCAAAAACGCTTGGTATTCCAAGCGAAGCTGAATATGTCGCCCTTTATTGCCAACGAATGGGCATAGAACAGATTGATAACTGGCACTTCTATCTTTGCTTTAGCTTTTTCCGCCTTGCTGCGATTGCGCAAGGCGTGGCTAAACGTGCCCTTTCTGGTAATGCATCGAGTAAACAGGCCAGCAAAGTTGGCGCTATGGTTGAGCCACTCGCTCTCCTAGCCCTTGGCATTATTAAAAATGAAATTCCTCTCCCTAGCTCAAAACAAGAAGAAACATCAGGAGCCCTAGTATGAAAGCCATTATGTGTCACGAATTTGCACCAATCGATTCCCTCTCATATGAAGAGGTCCCAGACCCGACTCCAAATGAGCACGAGATAATTATTGATGTTGCAGCATGTGGTATTAACTTCCCTGATGGCCTTCTCGTTCAGGGTTTATATCAACTTAAACCTGAGCACCCTTTTTCTCCTGGCAGTGAGGTAACCGGTACTATTAGCCAATTGGGCACTAAGGTGAAACACCTTAAGTTGGGGCAAAGGGTGATTGGGCTCACCATGACTGGCGGTTATGCGGAGAAAGTAGCCATAAACTCGCGTATGGTTTTGCCTTTGCCTGACACTATCAGCTTTGAGCAAGGAGCAGGGTTAATTACAGCTCACGCTACAGCGCACCATGCACTAAAGCAAAGAGCAAAGCTTAAAAAAGGTGAAACACTTCTGGTTACTGGCGCATCTGGTGGCACTGGTTTGGCTGCTGTTCAGATAGGTAAAGCCATGGGCGCCAAAGTCATTGCACTTTGTTCAACCCAAGAAAAACTGTTAGCCGCTAAAGAGCAAGGGGCAGATGAACTCTTACTAAGCAACGACCCAGACCTTAAAGATAAAATTAAAGCCCTAACTGCAAATAAAGGCGTGGATGTGATTTATGAGGTTGTCGGTGGTGACCTTTTTAATGTTTGTGCTCGAAGCATGGCATGGAATGGCCGTTTACTTGTTATCGGCTTTGCGTCCGGCTCGATTCCCGAATTCCCCGTTAATTTGGCCCTTGTTAAAGGTTTCTCAGTAATAGGCGTGTTTTGGGGCAGCTTCGCCCAAAAAGAGCCAGCCAATTTCATGGTCAATATGCAGGAACTGCTAGCTTGGTACGGGCAAGGCCAAGTCAAAGTGGTCATTGACCAAGTTTTCCCCCTATCCCAAGCACCAGAGGCACTCACTAAAGTATTCAATCGCCAATCAATCGGCAAACTGATTTTAACGCCATAACTTAAACCCCTAGCTTAAACCCTTAGCAAGAAAAAAGACGACATCAGAAGGAGAGGATATGACAACCCAATTATTTGATTTAACCGGCAAGGTAGCATTAGTCACAGGAGCAAGCCGAGGCATAGGTGAAGAGATAGCTAAGTTGCTAGCAGAGCAAGGTGCTCATGTAATTGTCTCTAGTCGTAAGCTAGAGGGCTGTCTTGCCATCACTGATGAGATATTGAGTACTGGCGGTAGCGCAGAAGCCTTTGCTTGCAATGTGGGCAACATGGAAGATATCAGCGCTCTTTTTGAACATGTGAAATCTAAGCATCAAACACTCGATATTCTCATTAACAATGCTGCCACCAATCCTTATTTTGGCCATATTTTGGACACAGACATTGCTGCCTATAACAAAACGGTTGATGTAAATATTCGTGGTTACTTTTTCATGTCGATTGAAGCGGGCAAGCTGATGCGTAAAAACGGGGGCGGGGCCATAGTAAATACCGCCTCAGTAAATGGCGTTCATCCAGGACCTGGTCAAGCGATTTACTCAATCACCAAAGCTGCTGTTATTAACATGACCAAAGCCTTTGCCAAGGAGTGTGCGCAATTTGGCATACGCTGCAACGCCCTACTCCCCGGTCTCACTAAAACAAAATTCGCTGGCGCACTTTTTACCAATGAAGATATTTATAAAAGTGTGGTTCAAGGAATACCTATGGGCCGTCATGCTGAACCAAAAGAAATGGCAGGGACAGTTTTATACCTAGTATCTGATGCAAGCAGTTACACCAATGGTGAGTGCATAGTGGTTGATGGTGGGCTCACGCTCTAACTAGAAAATAAAAACTGAAGGAAATACCTCCAATTTTATTAATCACTTTGCTGAATTACATCTAACAATAATAAGGAAAAGGTGTCATGGAAAACTTTAAAGATCAGGTGGTTATTATCACAGGTGCTAGCGGTGGTTTAGGTAAGGAAGCCGCTAAGCAATTTGCTCAAAAAGGGGCAAAGCTCGCCCTATGTGACATTAATATCGCTGCGTTAAACGATTTAAGTACTGAACTTGCTGAACAAGGTATTGAGGTATTTAGCCAGCCTTGTGATGTGAGTAAAGAGCAAGAGGTTCAATCTTTTATCGATAACACTGCTGCTCATTTTGGACATATAGATGTCGCCATTAATAATGCTGGCATTGACCCTAAACACAGCCCACTCGCTGATATGGATACTCGCGATTTTGAGCGTGTCATGGATATCAATGTTAAAGGTGTTTACCTATGCATGAAATATCAGATTCCCCATATGATCAAACAAGGCGGTGGCGCAATTTGTAACATGTCATCGGTTGCTGGTATCTCAGGTGCTCCTTTTATGTCAGCTTATGCGGCAAGTAAACACGCGATTATCGGCTTAAGTAAATCAGCTGCCCATGAGTATGGTCGAGCAGGTATTCGTGTAAACAGTGTTTGCCCATACATCACAATGACAGACATGGTTGAACAACATCTTAAAACCTTAGATAACCCAGAAGAAGTACTGGCTAAATACGGTAAAGCATCCGCTTTAAGACGTGTTGCTCAACCAAATGAGGTTGCAAAAGTCATGTTATTTGCCTGTGATAAAAACAACTCTTACATGACAGGTCAGGAACTGGTTGTTGATGGCGGCATGACTGCTGTTTAGATAACTCAAAATTTTTAAAGGAGTATTCGTATGACACTAAACCGTCAATGGCGTATGAGTAAACGCCCAACAGACTTAGTTGGTAGAGAACACTTTGAGTTTGACCAAAGTAAACTCAGAGAGATAGTGGATGGTGAGTTTCTTGTCCGTAATTTGTACCTTTCTTTTGACCCTACCTTAAGAGTTTGGATGAATGAAAAAGACTCTTATGTGTCTGCCATTCAAATTAACGAGATTATGCGTGGCACGACTGTCTCTGAGGTCATTGAGTCCAAACATAAGGACTATCAAGTAGGTGATAAGGTGTTAGGCGGCTTTGGCTGGCAGGACTATGCGATAAGTGATGGCAAAGAACGCATTATTCAGACTCGAAAGATTCCGCCCAACACCCCCACAACCATGCCTTTAAGCGTATTAGGTGTCACAGGGATTACCGCCTATTTTGGTATGACAGAAATAGGTAAGGTTAAAGCGGGAGATACAGTATTAGTCTCAGGGGCGGCTGGTGCTACAGGGTCAATTGCAGGGCAAGTTGCTAAGCTTAAAGGCGCAAAAGTGATTGGTATTGCAGGTTCAAAAGAGAAATGTGATTGGTTAACCCAAACGGCCGGGTTTGATCATGCGATTAACTATAAAGAGGAAAATATTAGCCAGACTTTAAGCTCATTATGCCCAAAAGGTATTGATGTGTTTTTTGATAATGTTGGCGGTGAAACCTTAGATATTGTCTTA
Source organism: Marinomonas sp. S3726 (assembly GCF_000967665.1). NCBI lineage: Bacteria > Pseudomonadati > Pseudomonadota > Gammaproteobacteria > Oceanospirillales > Oceanospirillaceae > Marinomonas > Marinomonas sp. S3726. The sequence continues at coordinate 30,221 of NZ_JXYC01000015.1, forward strand.
GCTAGAATCAGCATCAATGCCCGTATTGTACTTTGTGGTGCCATAGCCAGTTATAACTCAGGCCAAAGCTATGCACTTAAGAACACCAGTAATTTAATTGTGCAACGAGGCACTATGCAGGGCTTTATCGTTTTAGACTTTTTACCTAGAGCAAACGAAGCTATCTCAGCCTTATTAGGTTGGATTCAAACAGGTGAACTCGTCTTTCAAGAAGATATTCAAGAAGGGCTAGAAAATGCGCCTGAGGCTTTCCAGCGCATTTTTACTGGCAAAAACCAAGGCAAGCAGTTATTAAAAATTGCTGAGCCCGAGCACTAATTAACGAAAGAAGCGCAAAAATCAGAACAAAAAAAACCGCACTTAAATTAAGTGCGGTTTTTTTGTTAGCCATTAAAAATGACTAACCGAATCACTAAACTTAGATAAACTAAATTAAAGCACCATACGACGTAAGTCGCTTAGCACTGAATTTAAATAAGTCATGAAGCGACCAGCATCACCGCCGTTTACAGCTCTATGATCATAAGATAGACATAGTGGCAACATGGTACGAGGTTCAAACTCTTTACCATTCCAACGCGGCTCAACATCAGCTTTAGAAACACCTAAGATACCTACTTCTGGGCAGTTTACGATAGGTGTAAAGCCTGTACCACCAATTGCACCTAGGCTAGAAATAGTGAAACAACCACCCTGCATGTCTGCTGGAAGTAGTTTCTTATCTAGGGCTTTCTTGATCAGTACATTTGCTTCTTTAGCAATTTGAACAACTGATTTCTTATCTGCATCACGTAAAACAGGAACCACAAGGCCGATTGGAGAATCAACCGCGATACCAATATTTACATAGCTTTTTTGTACATAGCTTTCGCCATCTGCACGCATAGAAACATTAAATGCTGGATTTTCAACCAAGGCTTGTGCCGCAGCTTTAATCAGGAATGGTAGTGGTGTTAGTTTAACACCTTGTTTCTCCATTTCCCCTTTAAGGCCTTTACGGAAAGCTTCAAGTTCTGTGATGTCTGCTTTATCAAACTGTGTTACATGAGGCACGTTTAACCAGTTGCGTGACATGTTTTGAGCTGTGATTTTTTGAATCTTGCTCATCTTCACAATTTCAACTTCACCAAATTGGCTGAAGTCAACATCAGGTACTTGTGGGATACCCGCACCTGCAACCGCTGTTGCAGAAGTTGCCGCTGGAGCAGAAACTGCTTTTTGTACCGCTGCTTTCACATAAGCATTTAAGTCTTCTTTCGTGATTCGACCACGTGGGCCAGTTGCACGAACAAGAGATAAATCAACACCTAATTCACGCGCTAGCATGCGAACAGCAGGACCTGCATGAACATTCTTAGATGGTGTCGCTAGAACAGCAGCAGTATCAACAGCAGGAGCCGTTTTTGCTGGTGCAGCAGCAGGTGTCGCTGGTGCAGTCGCTGCTTGAGCAGGCGCAGCAACAGGTGCTGGTGCAGCAACAACTGATCCTTCTACTTCAAGATCTAATAGTTGATCACCTTCAGAAACCTTATCACCCACACTTACTTTAATTACTTTAACTGTACCAGCACTTGGTGCAGGAATTTCCATTGAAGCCTTGTCTGTTTCTAGTACAAGAATGGAATCACCTTCTTCAATTTTATCGCCAACAGCTACTGAAATTTCAATAATTTCAACACCTTCAGCACCACCGATATCAGGTACAGTAACACCTTCAACACCACCAGCCGTAACAACAGGCGCAGCTACTGGAGCAGGTGCTGCAGCAACAGGCGCTTCAGGAGCCGCAGGTGCCGCTTCAACAGCAGGCGCAGCTACTTCAGAAGCAAGCACTAAAATAGCACCGCCCTCTGACACTGTATCGCCAACATTGATTGAAATGCTAACCACTTTACCAGCCGCTGGAGCAGGAATATCCATTGATGCTTTATCAGTTTCTAGGACAACAATTGAGTCACCTTCACCAATTTCATCACCAACGCTTACGCAAACTTCAATAACTTCAACATCTGTCGCACCACCAATATCAGGTACAGCAACAGCGATTTCAGCAGCAACACTTGGCGCAGTAGCTGGAGCCGCAACAACAGGTGCTGCTTGCTCTACTGGTGCAGGTGCAACAGCAGGTGCTTCTGGTGCTGCAGTAGCGCCAGCAACTTCAACTTCAAGAATTACGTCACCTTCATTTACTGTCGCACCTTCTGCGATAGCAATGCTAGTCACTTTACCCGCTACAGAAGCTGGTACTTCCATAGAGGCTTTATCAGTTTCTAATACAATAATTGCCTGATCGATTTCGATCATGTCACCAACTTGGACATTAATCTCGATCACTTCAACATCGGCTGCACCGCCAATATCCGGTACATGAATGATCTCTGTACTCACGGAAATCTCCTTTGTCATTAAGACGCATCAAAAATATAAATAGCCTGATCCAGATTAATCCTAGATCAGGCACAGATTTAAATGGTAATTAGCAAGTTGCTGGGTTTGGTTTTTCTGAGTCTAAACCAAACTTAACAATCGCTTCTTGAACCACTGATGCCTCAATTTCTCCATCGTCAGCCAAAGCTTTAAGAGACGCAACAACCACCCAATAGCGGTTGATTTCGAAGAAGTGACGCAATTTCGCACGAGTATCACTACGACCAAAACCATCGGTTCCCAACACATTGTATGTGCTATCGATGAACGGACGAATTTGATCTGCAAACAATTTAACGTGGTCAGTAGACGCAATAACTGGACCTGCACCGTTTAGGCAATCAGACACGTAGTTAGCACGTGGCTCTGCTTCTGGGTGCAATAGGTTCCAACGCTCAACATCAAGACCGTCACGACGCAATTCATTGAAAGATGTCACACTCCAAACATTAGAGTTAATGCCATAATCATTGAAAAGCATTTCAGCAGCGGCTTCCACTTCGCGCAAGATAACACCAGAACCTAATAGTTGAACTTGTTTCTTATTAGACTTCTTAGTGTGCTCTTTAAGCTTGTACATACCTTTGATGATGCCTTCTTCAGCACCTTCAGGCATATCTTCATGAGCATAGTTTTCATTCATTACGGTTAGGTAATAGAAAACACTTTCTTGCTCTTGATACATACGACGCATGCCGTCTTGTACGATCACAGCAACTTCATAAGAGTATGTTGGATCATAAGATACACAGTTAGGAATCGTACCTGCCAATAGATGTGAATGACCATCTTCGTGCTGTAGACCTTCACCGTTAAGTGTTGTACGGCCTGCTGTAGCACCAATTAGGAAACCACGTGCACGGGAATCACCTGCTGCATATGCAAGATCACCAACACGTTGGAAACCGAACATAGAGTAGTAGATGTAAACAGGAATCATTGGATAATTACTGTTGCTGTATGATGTCGCACACGCCAACCAAGCAGACATAGCGCCGGCTTCGTTAATCCCTTCTTGTAGGATTTGACCTTTTTGGTCTTCTTTGTAGTACATGATCTGAGTGTGATCATGTGGCGTATAACGCTGACCTTCAGCTGAGTAAATACCCAATTGACGGAACATACCTTCCATACCAAAAGTACGTGCTTCATCGGCAACAATCGGCACAACACGATGGCCAATTTTCTTGTCTTTCACTAATGTGTTTAAGACACGAACAAATGCCATAGTCGATGAAATTTCACGACCTTTTGTATTTTGGATTTGTGCTTTAAATGCTTCTAAAGAAGGTACTTCTAATGCTTCACTGGCTTTACGACGCGCAGGGAAAGCACCATGCAACTCAGAACGACGAGCACGAAGATATTTCATCTCTGGGCTGTCTTCAGCTGGACGGTAGTAAGGTAGATCTTTAAGCTCTTCATCACTAATTGGAATACCGAATTTATCACGGAACATTGCCAATGATTCTTCATCCAACTTCTTAGTTTGGTGAGCTGTATTTTGTGCTTCAGCAGCTTTAAACATGCCATAACCTTTAACGGTTTGAGCAAGTACTACTGTTGGACGACCATCACTCTTAGTTGCTTCTGCATAAGCTGCATACACTTTGTAAGGGTCATGACCACCACGGTTTAGGTTCATGATGTCATCGTCAGACATGTCTTTGACCATTTCCAGTAACTCTGGATATTTGCCAAAGAAGTGCTCACGCGTATAAGCGCCACCATTTGCCTTGTAGTTTTGTAGCTCGCCATCACAGACTTCGTCCATACGCTTCGCTAACAAACCTTTTGTATCTTTTTCGAATAAAGGATCCCAATGACGACCCCATAGACATTTAACAACATTCCAGCCTGCGCCTCTAAAGACACCTTCAAGCTCTTGAACAATTTTGCCGTTACCACGAACAGGGCCATCTAGACGCTGTAGGTTACAGTTGATAACGAAAATCAAGTTGTCCAGCTTTTCACGGCCAGCAAGTGCTATTGCACCTAAAGATTCTGGCTCGTCACACTCACCATCACCTAAAAATGCCCAAACTTTACGGTCACCATGGTCAATCAAACCACGACTTTGTTGATATTTAAGTACGTGCGCTTGGTAAATTGCCTGGTGTGGACCTAGACCCATAGAAACCGTTGGGAACTGCCAGTAATCAGGCATCAACCAAGGGTGTGGGTAAGAAGAAAGACCCTTTCCGTCAACTTCACGACGGTAGTTATCTAGCTGCTCATCAGTCAAACGACCTTCGATGTATGAACGCGCATAAATACCTGGGGATATATGGCCTTGGAAGAAAACCATATCAGCTTCTTGTTTGCCATCGCCACCACGGAAGAAGTGGTTAAAACCTATGTCATATAAGGTTGCAGCTGATGAGAAACTTGTAATGTGACCACCAAGTGTCGAATCGACTCGGTTTGCCTTCATTACCATAGCTAAAGCGTTCCAACGAATAATGGAACGAATGCGACGCTCCATAAACAAATCACCTGGTAACGGCTTCTCATCTTGAGGTGAGATAGTGTTACGGTAAGATGTCGTGATTGAAGCAGGCATAGGTGCGCCGGCTTTAGTCGCTTCTTTATTTAGTTGGTCTAAAATGTATTGTACACGTTCCGGTCCTTCTTCACGAAGAACAGACTCAAGTGCATCTATCCATTCTTTGGTTTCAATTGGATCGATATCATTGAGAATATGCTGCTCAGTCATAGTATTAATAACCCCCCGCTATTAGAACAGATCTTGGCGCAACCGTTGAGTTTGATTGTTTTCAACCGAAGTGCCTTTTAAACGAACCGTTGGAGCCACACTAGGATAAGTATGGAACCAGCTAACGCTCATGCTAAACACTAGTCTATTAAAAATAATGGACTTGTGTTTAGCATGATTGGGGTCGAAATTATTATTGTTTTAAGTTTTCCAACGCCATTTCATCAGCCACCCTATAGGTCGGAACGTTTTCCGATTCGGATCTTTCAAAAAGATCTCGAAGTGTAGTCCTGATTTTTGCAACACGCTGTTTTGCAGCGACTGAAGAATAATCAGGCTCAAAGGATATGTTAATTATTCCACCGGCGTTGATGACATAATCAGGTGCATATAACACCCCTTTTTCATGTATCAAATCACCAATAGCTGGCGTTACTAATTGGTTATTAGCAGCACCAGAAACGATATCCCCTGTGAACTGGTTTACAAATTCGGCGCTAAGAGTACCACCTAAAGCGCATGGCGCATAGATGTCTATTGCAAGTCCAAATAACTGATCTGAAAAAACAATCTCTGCATCGAAGTCATTTTTTGCTTTTTCACAGGCTTTTTCATTTAAATCACAAACCAATAATTGGGCGCCATCTTGATGCAAATATTCACAAAGATAATAGCCAACATGCCCAATTCCCTGCACTAGAACACGTTTCCCTTGAAGAGAATCTGATCCATATTTTTTTTCACAGGCGGCTTTGATTCCTTGGTAAACACCAAAGGCGGTAAAAGGTGAAGGATCGCCACTTATTTCTGATAAACCATACACAAAATTTGTATTTCGCTTCACAATCGACATGTCTTTAGGCGAAATGCCTACGTCTTCAGCTGTGTAATAACGGCCTTCGAGAGCATTTACAAAGCGCCCAAACGCTTCCAAAACAGATTCTCGTTTGTTTGCAGTTGGCACTCCATAAATTACGGCTTTACCACCACCAAAGGCTAAAGATGAAACAGAATTCTTATAGGTCATGCCTTTAGATAAACGAAGAACGTCGGTAATCGCATCGGCTTCTGATTGGTAATTCCACATGCGACAACCGCCAACAGCAGGTCCACGGTTTCGATTATGAATGCCAATAAAAGCGATTAAACCAGATTCATCATCTTGGCAACGATACACAGCTTCATGATGATCAAAATCGATATGATCACTCACATCTAATTTCACAATACGAAATGAACTGTTATCCAAATGAGGCTCGAATGAGGGAATTTCTTGAGATAAAACTGAATGCATAGAACACCTCTCGCGTTTTGCGCGTTTATTTTTATGTAGCTTTTGGCTACTTTATGAGTGCTTAACGCTATCTTTTGGGTAGTAAAGTCTAACGCTAATATCTTATAAAGATGATCACCTTATTCAGGGTAATGAAACGATGATCAACTTTGAGTGTAACCTGCGCCCTTTTGAAAAGCAGCAAGCATTTTCAATCTAATGGCAATTACTTTCTTAAAGAGATTAAATTGTCGATTCACCTAGCTTGATAAGCTTCCAGTTTACTAAACGACTTAAATCTAGGGACTTTTATCCACACGCTGAGGCGGGAGGACTTATTCGAAGGTTCCCTAGTATTTGACTTACATACAAATAAGAAAATAAAAACCCTTAGCTTAGCACTGACGAGATAAGCAATACCCGTTACAATAAGCCTCTTTTAAATTTGTACATACAGGACACAGCATGACACCGAACGATGCCCAACTTCAGCATCAAATAACATCTCAAGTTAGCCAAGCACTCGCTGAAGACATTGGCTCTGGTGATATTACTGCTCAACTCATTCCATCTGATGAAAACATTAAAGCGAATGTAATTACTCGTGAAAATGCTATTTTATGCGGAAAAGCTTGGGTTGAAGAGGTATTCAAGCAACTTGATCAGAGTGTTGAAATTAGCTGGTTTGCCGAAGAAGGCGAACAACTTAGCGCCAATCAAAAAATCTTCTCACTCTCAGGTAATGCCCGCAGTATTTTAACAGGTGAACGTTGCGCATTAAATTTCTTACAAAGCCTATCTTACACAGCAAGTGTTTCCAGAGAATATGCTCAACTAGTAGCAGGCACTAAGCTCACTGTTTTGGATACACGTAAAACTATCCCTGGCTGGCGCTTAGCTCAAAAATACGCGGTTACTGTAGGCGGCGCACAAAACCATAGAGTAGGCTTGTATGATGCGTTCTTAATTAAAGAGAATCATATTATGGCTGCAGGTTCTATTGAAAATGCTGTAAAGCAGGCACAAACAATAGCGCCAGGTAAAACAATTGAAGTGGAAACAGAAAGCCTTGCTGAGGTGGAACAAGCAGTAGAAGCGGGTGCAGATATTATCATGCTAGATAACTTCTCTTTAAAGATGATGGAAGAAGCTGTTTCTACCTATGGTGATAAAGTTAAGTTTGAAGCCTCTGGTAATATGACAAAGCAAGACTTATTAGATGTAGCAAATACAGGTGTGGATTTTGTTTCTGTTGGCGCACTAACAAAACACTTACAAGCAATTGACCTTTCATTAAGAGTAGTTAAAAACTAAAAATGAATGATTTTATACTGGTTATTAATAGTGGTAGTTCATCCTTAAAATTTGCTGTTCTATCGCAAAAAGGGGAGCAGGTTATTCTTGAAGGGATTGCGGAGCGCTTAGGTAGTGAATCAGCTTCAATTGATTTTGAATATAACCAAGAAAAAGAGTCCGTAGCAATTCGCCTTGGCTCACATCAAGACGCCCTTACCAGTATAAAATCATGGCTCGACCAACATCCTCAAATAACTGAAAAACTCATAGGTATTGGCCACAGAGTTGTTCATGGTGGGGAATCTTTTAGTCAATCTGTACTGATTGATGAAAAGACAATGAATGCAATCGAAGCCTGTTCTAATTTGGCACCATTACATAATCCAGCCAATGTTAAAGGCATTAAAGCCTGTGCAGACTTATTTTCTCATCTCCCTCAAGTTGCCGTTTTTGATACCGCCTTTCACCAATCTTTAAAGCAAGAGCAATACCTCTACCCTATTCCAATGCATTTCTATCGGGACCTAACCCTTAGGAAGTATGGCTTCCATGGCACAAGTTATCGCTATATCAGTCAAACCCTTGCTCAAGTAGAGACACAATCTTTACATCAGGGAGTCATAGTTGCGCATCTTGGTAATGGTGCCAGTGTTTGCGCAATTCAGGATGGAGAGTCTGTTGATACAAGTATGGGATTGACTCCTCTAGATGGTCTTATGATGGGAACACGCTCGGGTAGCATAGATCCTATGATATTAAGCTTTATTGCTGAATCAGAAGAGAAAAGCTTAGAGCAAAGCCTAGAGGTGCTAAATAAAGAAAGTGGTTTGTTAGGGATTTCAGAGCTTTCAAATGATTGCCGCACTTTAGAAGAAGCAATGAAAGCAGGTGATGAAAGAGCCAAACTAGCCCTAGACATGTTTTGTGTTCGCACAGCAAAAAGCATTGCTGCTTTAGCCACTTCTTTAAATTCATTCGACCATTTAGTTTTTACAGGTGGTATTGGTGAAAACTCTGTTTATGTTCGTCAGAACGTCTGCCAGAGCCTGAGCTTGTTTGGCATAGAAATTGATAGACAAACTAATATTGATTTACCAAGAAAGCAGATACAGAAGATTTCTAAAACAGAAAATAATAAAACTGTTTGGGTCATACCAACAAATGAAGAATTAATGATTGCGCTAGATACCATTCATTTAATTCAAGCTTAGGCCGTTAACCTTATACGACCACCTTATATAATTAGAATTTGGAAATAGACATGTCTACAAATGTCCTAATGACAGTACCAACAGGCCCGGGTGTTGGCCTCACTTCAGTTTCAGTGGGATTGGTACGAGCACTTGAACAACAGGGCCTCAAGGCGAGCTTCTTCAAACCAATCGCACAACCAAGACCAGGTGATTTTGGGCCCGACAGGTCAACCGCTATGGTTGCACAAGGCTCAACCCTGACACCTGCAGACCCCATTCCATTACATGAAGCCGAACGCTTTTTATATAACGACCAGATTGAAGAGTTAATGGAAGAAGTGGTCGCTAGGTTTCAATCAAGCATCGAAGCTGACAGCACAGTTATTATCGAAGGCCTAGCACAAATACCTGGCCACCCTTACGCAACAAGATTAAACAAAGCCATAGCAAAAACCCTTGATGCTTCCTTGGTGCTTGTCACTGCGCCTAATAATATGCGAGTTAATGAGCTTGAACACCATGTTGAGATTGCAGCTGGATCTTATGGTGGCATAAAGGCAGAGGATGTTATTGGGTGCATACTCAACAAAACCATCCCAGGCTCTCTTGGCGCTAAATCCTATGGCGATTCATTTGCCCAGCGCCCTATTTTTAAGCGCAACTTCAATTTATTAGGGCAAATACCAAAAACTGAAGAGCTGACCTACCCAAGAGCACGAGATGTAGCTGATTTTTTAAATGCCAAGGTGATTAACGCGGGCGAATTAGATACTCGCCGTGTTCAGTCCTTTACTCTATGTGCCCGTGGTGTCGAAAACACGCTACCCGCGCTAAAACCTGGCGTGCTTGTTTTCACCCCTGGAGATAGAACCGACATCATAATGGCGACAGCCATTGCCGCATTGAACGATACCAAGATAGCGGCTCTAGTATTAACGGGCAGTTATCAGCCCAGTGAAGACCTTCTTAAGCTTTGCGGTAAAGCCATGGCTAAAGGGCTCCCAATTCTTTCAGTCGATACCAACAGCTGGGACACAGCAATTGGCATGCAATCCTTTAATCAGGAAATTCCTCTTGATGATAAGCAGCGTATTTCCCTCGTAAAAGAGCATATGGCTCGCTGCATTGATCATGAATGGATAAGTTCTTTTGCCCTGAATCAGGATGAAAGAAAGCTTTCTCCACCAGCCTTTAGATATAAACTTATCGAACAGGCAAGAGCACTGAAAAAGTGCGTAGTGCTACCTGAAGGTGAAGAAGTGCGCACAATTGAAGCAGCTTCAATATGTACTGAACGAGGAATTGCACGCTGTATATTATTAGGTGACGAATCTCAGATTATGCGTATTGCCCATAATAATGGCATTGTACTGCATCCTGATGTTGAAATTTTGAACCCTAGCTCCATTCGTGATCGCTATATCGCCCCTATGGTTGAGATCAGAAAACATAAAGGCCTAACAGACATAGTTGCACGTGAGCAATTAGAAGATAACGTTACCTTAGGCACTATGATGCTAGAAACTGGAGATGTAGATGGGCTAGTTTCAGGTGCAATTCATACTACAGCGAACACCATTCGCCCTGCATTACAGTTAGTAAAAACCTCGTCAAACTCATCTTTAGTGTCTTCGGTCTTTTTCATGTGCTTACCGGACCAAGTTTTGGTGTACGGTGATTGTGCTATCAACCCAGACCCTAGTGCTGAGCAACTTGCTGAAATAGCAATTGAGAGTGCAGACTCAGCGATTGCCTTTGGCATTCCCGCACGTGTTGCCATGATAAGCTACAGCACAGGCGGCTCTGGCGCAGGTAACGATGTTGAAAAAGTGAAATTAGCCACAGAAATGGCTCAAGCTAAACGACCTGACTTACTCATTGATGGTCCGCTGCAATACGATGCGGCAATTATGGAAGAAGTTGCCAAGCAAAAAGCACCGAATAGTAAGGTTGCAGGCCGTGCCACTGTCTTTATTTTCCCTGACTTAAATACAGGTAATACAACCTATAAAGCTGTACAAAGAAGTGCTGACGTTATCAGTATAGGACCTATGCTACAAGGTATTCGCAAACCTGTGAATGACTTGTCTCGAGGCGCTCTAGTCGACGATATTGTTTACACTATTGCAATTACAGCTATTCAGTCAGAGCACAGTTAACTATCAGTATAATGAGCTAACTGATTAGGTTATCAGTTAGCTCAGCCCACCTTCTGTACAAAAAACACTCAGACATTATAATAAGTACTAGTCACTAAGTTTTTGACGAGCTGTTTTATGTCTATGAGCATCCCTCACGCCATTGAAGCATTCACTAAAATGCCATCTGCAACGACCCAGAATCAATCTGAGGCCGATCAGCAGCTGGCAAACCAGTCGTTATCGAAACAAGCCACCAGTCAAAGCACACCTCTCAATGAAAACAACCGTTTTGTCACCTTATCTGAGCAAGGTAGACATCTCTCTCAACATAATCATGCTGAACAGGACTTAGCAAATAGAGCATCTGACACACATCAGCACCGTGGATCTCAGCTCGTATATGAAAAAAAGCCGCAAATCCAGCCTCAAAGTAAGTTTCAAATTGAGCAAGGATTAAGTGACGCTGAACAAAAAGAAGTCGAGCAACTAAGGCGTAGGGACCAAGAAGTCAAAAACCATGAAAGAGCTCACGCAAGTGTAGGTGGCCCCCACGCTGGCGCGCCCCAATATGAATATGAAACAGGGCCAAATGGTAGCCGCTATGCGATTAATGGCCAAGTATCCATAGATCTAAGCGTTATTGCCAATAATCCACAAGCAACGATCGATAAAATGAAACAGGTATATCGTGCTGCATTAGCGCCACAGGAGCCCTCTTCTCAAGATAGAAGCATTGCCTCTGAGGCTCAACGATCGATTAATACAGCAAGAACAGAATTAGCCAAAGAAATAGCAGAAGAGAGTGAACAGGACTCAAATCAAAATAAGTCAAACTTTAACCAGACACAGCAAGATAAACAGACTATAAACCCTTATAAAGATGTAGAAAGCGATAACACAAACAAAACGCACTTCTACCAATTAGTTTAAAGCAGGCGAATTAAGCTTAAGGATGAGCCTAAAGCGCCTTTAATATAGCATTTCCAAATTTCATGGAGGAAATAATGGAAATAAGACCCCCCTTGGCCCATTCATCGAGAATGAACGGCTTTACGCTTGTTGAGCTTATGATTGTGATAGCAATCATTTCGATTCTAGCAAGCCTTAGCGCTCCCAAGTTAACTCGGCAAGTCGCTAAAGCCAATCTAGTGTCAGTACATAATTTAGCGAATCAGAACCAAGCAGCAATTGAAGAGTTCATCATGATCAATGATAACTTTCCAACAAACGCTGAATTCGAGGATTGGCTTATTAGTGCCAGCACAGATAAGCATATAGATGAGATACTGATCGATAATATTGATGGTATTTCGGGTGATTTAAAAATCACGCTAAACACACTTCCTGGCCTTGATGCTGGCCACTATTTTGTTTTTTCACGTAGCGATAGTGCTAATTGGTCTTGTCTCTCGACGCTAACTTCAGATTATCTACCCAGCCATTGTTCAACCACTGAAGAAGATGATGGGGATGAAAGTTTATGATGATGTTAGAAGAGATCTTTCAACATGCGACAGAAATGCAAGCTACAGATATCCACTTTTGCCCTGAAGAAAAAGAGTACAAAGTTCTATTTAGAGTCGCAGGGAAGCTCAATGTATTTTTACGACAAGCTCCGGGGAATCTGATTAATCGTCTAAAAATCATGGCAAATTTAGATCTTTCTGAAACACGACGCACCCAAGAAGGTCAGTTCAAATACAGCATTAACCAAAGGTTGTTTTTCATTCGCGTCAGTATTATTGCGACACAAAAAGGTGAAAAGATTGCGTTACGTTTATTGCACCAAAATAAAATCAGGCAGTTAGAAGAGCTCAACCTACCACACGAATTATCAGAAGAAATAAATAAAGCGTTATTACAAGATAGTGGTTTATTTCTCGTATGTGGGGCAACTGGCGCGGGAAAAACAACCACACTTTACGCTTGTTTAGAAAAGCTAAACAAATGTAACAAGGCTATTTTTACCATCGAAGACCCCATTGAATACGAAGTAGATAATTATTTCCAATGTGAGCCTCAGCTCGCCATTAATATTACTCACACAAGCCTACTCAAATCTTTTATGAGACAAGACCCTGATGTTATTTTGGTTGGTGAATTAAGGGATGCTGAAACCGCTCAGCTTGCAATAACTGCAGCTTTAACAGGCCACATGGTATTCGCTACCTTACACAGTAACTCTGTGATTGATGCTATACATAGAATGCAATCATGGCAGGTCGATTTTTTCGCATTCAGTAGTGTAATCCGTTTAATTTTACATCAAAAAATGTACTTTGATTGCGCTAACGCTAAACCGATATTCTTCGGAGCGACGCCAAATTGGAGCATCGAAAACAGACCTACCCAATATAAGGACCTCACCCAAACGAACACTCTCTGGTCATTTATTGGAAACAAGCAGGAATAATAATATGCCTTGGCTCAGCATTGAAAATAATGGTGTAAAAAGCATTCGCTTCTACCCTTCTTTGGAAAGTGCCTATTTAGATCATTTCAACCAAAAAAAGTGGTCTATTAAAATTAAAGAAATAAAGATTAAACCTTTAGATAGTAAGCAACTTATCAGCTTTTTATCTGAACTATTAAAAGGGCTAGAAGCAGGATTAAAATTACAAGAAGTATTAACTTACTTAAGCCACAACCATAAAAAAACTAAAGTTTCATTAGTGGCTCATGCTATCAATGACGAAATCAGTATGGGAGTACCCTTTAACACCTGCTTCAAAGCGTTAGTTGAAGTATCTTTGCATGGATACTGCGATTTATTTATCCAAAACAGCACAAGCGAGCAACTCATACAAAACTTAAGCTTGCTGCACGAACAAATCGCTCAACTAAGAAGCTGGATAAAACGTTTACAAAAAAGCCTCATTTACCCCTATTTTGTTATTCAACTATCCTTGATTATTTGGCTTGCCAGCTCCTTTTTAAATGCCGTTGAGCTGATTAGTTTACTCCCTAGCATTAGCCTTTATGTTTCTATCACTTGCACGCAGTTCATTGTATTTCTTTTATTTCAATCAAGTTTAATGATTAATTTAACAGAAAATTATTATCAAGCATTTAGGCTTAACAAGTTATTCAGCTTATTAAAAGCCTCCTTAAGTACAGGTAATCATTTACAAAATGCGCTTACTTTATTACCTAAAAACTTTTCTAACCCTAAACTTAAAGATGAACTTCTACTTACTTATTACCACCTAAGGTTAGGAGATAGCTATCTAGAGAGCTTTCCAACTTATTGGTTTCCAAAAGAATCTTTGTTAGCCTTAGAAGCATCGTGCCATTCAGGTGATATTATTAGAGCAATAGAGTCTGCAACACATATTCACCATCAAAGGTGGCAAGCTAGTCTAGCTATCGTTGAGAAACTATGCCCAATAATTGGCTTAATCATTGCTGCTATTTTTGTCAGCAAGACCCTAACAAGCATTTACTTACCACTGATTAATATAGGGTAACTAACACTCAATGAGAGCTCACTTTTGGAATTAACTATCATCTCCATTTCACTATACCTACTCATATGCCTCTGTCTAGGTAGCGCAATGACCGCCTACATTAGCAGAACACCAAAGTACGAAGAGTTTATATGGCGCAAAGAAGCCCATGAGTTTCTAAATTTGACATTTAATGACTCTCCACCACCCTCTTTTCATTCTGGCCGTTCACTATGTCCTAAATGTCAGCATACTCTAAAGTTCTATGACCTCATCCCCATATTGAGCTTTCTTAGTACCCGAGGTAAGTGTCGATACTGCAAAAGCACAATAGCTATAACCTACCCCTTAACTGAACTAGCGAGTCTGTTAATCTGCCTCCCTTTACTTTACATAAGTAGCAGTTGGCTCTCGCTATTAATACTAACCTGTCTATTTTGCTTACTAATTTGCATTTCCGTTATTGACTGGAAGGTACAGTGGATACCAGATCAACTAAATCTACTACTTCTAGGAATTGCCTTAATCTATAATATGATGGAAAACGCAATACCAATGAAAGAAGCAGTATTTGGCATGATGCTAGGCTATTTATGTATTGTCTCAATACGTCAGCTATATTTGATATTTAAGAAGATAGAAGCCATAGGCTTAGGCGATGCTAAATTATTAGCAGCCCTAGGAGCTTGGCAAGGCGTAGAAAGTTTATTCTACATCCTTTTTTATGCCAGTATCGCAGGCGTTATGTATGCTATTTTGAGTAGGAAGGGACGCTATCAAAGCCTTGCTTTCGGGCCATTTCTTTGTTTTGCAGCCTTATTAAATTTTTTCATTACAAATCAGTACTAATATTATATGACAGAAGAAAGCAAAAAAATTGTTGTAGGTTTAGCAGGTGGCATTGGTTCAGGTAAATCAACCATAAGTAAGTTATTCAATGAGCTTGGCATTATTAGCATAGATGCTGATGATGTTGCCAGAGAAGTGGTAGAACCAGGTAGCAAGTGCCTAAAAGCAATTACAGAACGTTATGGCGAAAGTATTTTACTCGAAAATAAGCAACTAGATAGAAGGCAATTACGCCAGATAGTTTTCGAGGATAAAGCAGAGAAACAATGGCTTGAATCAGTAACGCACCCAGAAATTCATAATCGCATTGAAGAATTAATTTTTGCTGCCGATAGCAAGTATGCTCTATTAGTTCACCCTTTATTATTTGAAACTGAACAAAACAAACGTTGCGACTATGTCATCGCAATTAGCGTTCCAAGAGAAGTACAAGTACAAAGAGTCACGGCAAGAGACAATTGCACTGAAGAGCTTGCAAATAAAATTATTGACAACCAAATATCAGATATGCATAGATCAGAACTTGCTAATACTATAATTAAAAACACTGGAAATATCAGTGATTTGAATGCTAAAGTCGATGAATTAAACCAATTTATTATTAATAATTTTAATGAAAACTAACACAGAAACAGTCAAAGAAATTAGCTGCCCTAACTGTAAAGGCAAATCAGTTTGGCACAAAGAAAACAAGTATCGCCCTTTTTGTAGCGAGAGATGCAAGCTGATTGATCTAGGTGAATGGGCATCAGGTACTTATGCAATAGCACAAACTCATTCTGAAGAAGATGAGGTGTTTTCCAGTATGTTAGAAACACCTGGATCACATTATTAAAAACACGATATAAGTGGAAAAATATGGCAGAAATTGATTTTTCAAACCAAAGAGCACTTCTCATAGAAGATATGGCTGAAGCTAGGATTTTACAGAAAAAGATGCTAACTGACTTTGGTTTTAAACAAATTGAATTGGCTATGAAGGCCGAGTCTGCCATAGAACTACTAAGGTCCAATACCTACGATGTTGTATTATCAGATTACAACTTAGGCAGTGGTAAAGATGGCCAGCAACTATTAGAAGAAGTACGCCATTCAAACCTCATCCCGAATACTTCTACCTACTTAATGGTTACCGCAGAAACTTCAATTGAAATGGTTATGGGTGCAATTGAATATCAACCTGACGGCTATATTTCCAAACCTTTTTCGCAAGCACTGCTTCAAAGACGATTACTTAAACTCGTAGAGAGCAAGCAAAAACTCTATGAAGTGAACCACGCTCTTGATCAAAAGAAATATGAGCAAGCCATAGAGGAAGCCGTTAAGGTCGTTGAAGAGCACCCATTTTTAGAATCTAAATGTTCAAGAATTAAAGGTGAATGCTTTTTAGAACTTAAGCAGTATGACAATGCCATAGATCTATTTCAGACAGCACTAAAAGAACGAAAAATGCCATGGGCACTATTTGGCTTAGCTAAAGCTTATTTCTTTAAAGGTAATTATGAAGAAGCTGAAAGCAGATTTAGACAACTTATGCTTGACAATCGCTTTTTTGTTAATGCGTATGACTGGCTCGCTAAGTGTTTAGTCAAACTAGACAAAAAAGAAGAAGCTCAAGCAACCTTAATTGATGCTGTTGCAAAATCACCGAAAGCTATTTTACGTCAAATAGAATTAGGTGAATTAAGTGCTGAACTTAATGATTTTGAAACCTCAGAAATGTCATTTAGACGAGCTGTTTTCTTAGCAAAACACTCTATATATAGCGATAGTAGTATCTATTTCCAACACCTAAAATCATTTATAGGTATTGCAAAAGAGCATGAATTATCAAACCGACAAGTTGATAACTTTAAAATTACGCTTAAAAAGATCCAAAAGCTATTTGGTGATAATCCCAAGATCAAAAGTGGTGCTTATGAAATTGAAATTGAGTTATTTATTACCCAAGATAAACTGAATCAGGCAAAAAGCGCGCACTTACTCTATAAACAAGATGTAGAGATGGGACTTGCAGCACCAGAATCAGATAGATTTAAAAAGAAACTAGAACCACTATTGGGAGAGTCAAGTGAAGAAAGTTGATATTAGCGTCATACTCGCCAGCTCAATTCACGAAAGTAAGAATGCCGTTGGCAATCTTATGTACCAACTCCAAACATTAAAGTCTGAGTTTGACGGCCCAATAGAGCAAGTCGAAAAGATCAATAACATTGAGGAAGGACTCAAGCAACTTAACGATGAATGGGTTGAATATTTATACTTATTTAAACTAGCTTCTGATGGCTATGATCTGCAAACTGACACTTTGCAAGTCAGCGAATTTTTAGATGATCAAGTTTTTGTATTAAGTCAGTCAGCAACTGCGAGACATTTAATCCTAAGTTATGAGTGTGATGAATCCCTATTAGCCAACTTTGATGAAAGACTACTGACATCTGTTATAAGTACAGGCGTATATAACGCATTACGATTTGCTAAAAGCAAAATCCTACTAAAAGCAGAAGTAGTTGATAACTATCTCGTCTTTCAGATTGAAGATGATGGTCCAGGATTTTCTGACACAAATAATGAAGAAGAAAACTTTCTTGATAGCAGCACAGGCCTAGGCCTTTATTTTACCGAGTTATCTGCTCAAGCCCATAGCAACAATGGCAAAGAAGGTTACATAACTAAAACTGACTCGAGCTCCCTTAATGGTGCTTGTTTGAGTATTTATATCCCTCAATAACTCACACCCATGAAGCTTTAAGGTAGCCACACAGCAAAGCGGCTACCACTTAACACACTGTCATTACTTAACGCGACATACCCTGCTCGCCCTCTGTTCTCATGTGATTTAGCAATTTCATTACAATAAAGCCAGCCTAAACCTTGCTCATTGAATTCTTCGCTTTTATCCTGAATTCCCTCTTTAAACCTGTCGAGTATGGTATCAGGGAAACCTCGACTATTATCATCCACTTGGATAAGTATACCGTCATCATGAGAGATAGCTCGGATAATTACTTCGTCTTTAGTGTAACGGCTAGCATTAACCAAAGCCGTTATAATAATTGAGCTGACTAATTCAAAATCAAAATAGGCGCTCATATCTTCACAACATTCAATTTTGACTTTTACATCGCCTATTACGAACAGGCCATTGACACTCAGCACCTGCTCTTCTAAAAATTCATGCACAAAATGCTCTTCCTGCACGATAGGCAAACGCTCATATTGAATACGATACAAGGTATGCAGGTGAAAAAGATTATTCTGTAATCGAGCGACCTCATAATGCATGTTAGAAAAACTCTGCTTATGCTCATCACTCATACGCTGAGCTAAAGCACCATTTGCCTCAAACGATTGTAGCAACATGGCTAGAGAAGTATTCATGTCCTTTACCGTTGAAGCCATGACATTATGAAACATAGAATCTTTATTATTCACACTCTGTCCTTATAGTTAAGCTTGAAAGTTACGCACTACATAGCTTTTTAAGCTGCGATAACGCTTAAACTGTTTATGTTGTACTGAGATATGCTTAATCCGATCAAGGGAATCAATGCAGATATCGATTAAACTCTGCTGCCTTTCGGTTGTTTCCATTAATTTTAAAGCGGTCTGGACCAAGTTCATATTCAAACCAGGATGAATTGGTGATGATTTTTGTGCTTTTTTGAAAGCAACAATGGCATCTTCATAACGTTTATTTTCATAGAAACTTAAGCCGACTAAGTTATCTTGCTTAGCCTTTAACCTAGCGGTTAATCCGACCGGCTCATCTAAAAATGCGTAGGTTTTTGCAACTAGCCTTTTATCAACATCTGCGCCATTTAAAATATGATCAAACATTGCATTTGCAGCGTCATGCTGACCTGTCGCATACAAAACCTTTCCCATTTCTAAAGCTATTTCTGGTGTTAATAAACCTGCATGATCTTCAATCATACCGTTAGCTTCTTTCAACGCAAGATTGGCTTGATCACGCTTACCAAGTGAAGAAAATACCTGACTTTCAATTAGAATCTTATGAAGTTGAGTAGAGGCGTCGTCAGGGAACTTTTTAGTCATTTGATTCAGCATAGAAAAAGCATCTTGCGACTTTTTCCGAGCATCTGCCGATGAATCACCAATAATAGATTCTGAAATCACTTGAGCAGCTTGAAGATATTGATCTGCAGAGGAAAAGTAAGAATTAGCACTTAACTTTAAGGCTTGCTGGCTAGATCTTAAAGCAACATCTAGGTCACCATTAGACAAGCTTAAGTTGACTAATGATTGCTGCCTCGTCATAACTCTTGGAGAGAGCTCGACTGCACTTTCTAAAAAGTCTTGAGCTTGTTCTGAGTCACCTTTTTCTTCTAAATATTGAGCCAACAAGTCAAATGCTTTAATACAGTTTGGAAACTGTGCGACAACCTTGTTTAAATGCACAATAGCATCCAACATTGAGCCTGTTTCTTTCATCGCCTGGGCTTCTAGCACCATAGCCCAATCAAGATCCCGTTTAGATTGAACTAGGTGGCAAAGGCTTTTAGTCTTATCAAACTGTCTAGTTTCAAAAAAAGCTTCGGCCATTTTACGTCGACACCAAGCAGAATAGCGACTGCCTACTTTTATCAGTTGATTACATAGAGTCAAAACAGAAGCGTAATTTTTATCAGCTAAAGCTTTTTTAACCTCACTCAATTCGCCATTTTGCTGAACTAACCTTTCAATTCTTTTAACCAAAACAGATTGAGTAAATGGTTTTGTGAGATATTCATCTGGGCCTGCTTCCATAATTCCCATCACGACATCCCGACTTGTTTCAGCGGAAATAATGACAAATAAGGCGGTACTCTTTAAATAACCTAATGACCTAACTTCTTCTAATACTTGCTGACCATTTTTTCCATGGCCCAAATTATAATCACATAAAATAAGGTCAAACTTTTTAGTTTTGCACTCATCTAAAACACCCTTCCCTGTGGCTGTAACATGGATGTTTTCAATTCCGACGGATAATAAAATTTTTCTTATAGACTGACGAGAGTTTTCAAAGTCATCAGCAATGAGTACTTGTAATGCGCGCAATGTTTGAAATTCCACAGTTAATTAATGATTTACGATATATCTTGTATATTTGTTGTATCACTTTTTACATAAGTTTAATTTAGATTTAGACATTTAGCATTATTTTACACTTAGTCACGCAAACAAGTTATTAGCAATTCTCCTGCTTTTTCAATATGAGAACGTAAACATTCTAAAGCCGACTCATATTCTTGGTTTTCCAATAGCTTAAGCATTTCATAATGGTCTGATTGGCTTTTTCCATCGTAATCGAGGGGAATACATTGAAATCCAATATAACGGTCAACTTGAGAATGGAGCTGCTCAACGACTTTAAATAAAGTGGGGCGATTAGCGGCTTCGTAGAGAGTTTTATGAAACAGCCAGTTTAATTCACCTCGTTCAAGCAATGTCAGATCTTTATGATCAAGTGCCTTCAAGTAGTCCTTCGCTTTACCTAAAATAGCATGATTTAAATGAGGAAGAGCCAGCTCTAATAGCATCACCTCTAAAGCTGAACGCATGCGATAAAGGTCTTCTGCTTCATGGCGAACCAAAACAGGGATCATAACACCACATTTACCATGGGGAACAAGCCAGCCTTCAGCTAAAAGTTGCTGCAAACTATCACGAATAGGAATACGACTTACTTCATAGCGTTTTGCTAAATCTACCTGCTTCAGAGGGACCCCTAAGGGTAAATTTTGGGACCGAATATCAGCCTTTAATTTTGCTAAAACATCTTTACTCAAAAAAATCACCGTGAAAAATATACTTAATTGTATTGTCTAATATTCACAAAAAAGAATTCAAGGCTAAATAAGAACTTTATAAAATTTAACACTCGTTCATAATAGAATATTAAGCCTATTCACCCTTTGAGCTTAGTCATAAAAAGCAAACTCATTACGCCAAAACAAATCCCCCAAAATGCTGATGAGATATCAAAAAACGAAATATCAGACAGAGTAACTAAAAAAGTAATTAAAGCCGCTTCGCGAGTACTATCTTTCTCTAATGACGCCTTTAAATTAACGCCTATCGTTGACAATAGAGCAAGGCCTGCAAGAGCAAGAATAAGACTTTGTGGAAATAGAGAAAATATAGCTATTATGCCCGCTCCACCTAACCCTGCTAAGCAATAAAAAACACCAGCGGACAAGCCTGCTATATAGCGTTTCTCAGGCAACTTATGACTTTCTTCCCCCATACATATTGCAGCTGTAATCGCAGCAAGATTAAAGGTAAAACCCCCAAAAGGAGCCAGCACTAAAGTGGTAACTCCTGTCCATGAAATAAGCGATGAGGTAGATACATTTAAATTATGTGCCTTTAAAGCAACAATGCCTGGCATGTTTTGCGCAGTCATGGTGACAATAAATAAGGGAACTGCTACCCCAATTATTGATTTAAAACTAAACACAGGTAACTGCCAGACCAACTCACTGGAAAAAGACATACTGGCAGCCGTATCAAATAACTTTGGTTGATCGTAAAAAATCAACAATAAAGCGGCAGCAAGAACCATAATAATGGCATATCTAGGCATAAACCGCTTAGCCACTAGATAGGTGACAAGCATAATAAAAACTTGAGTGAATTCACTGGTCATACCATCAAATATTGCAATGGCAAATTGAAATAAAACCCCTGCTAACATAGCGCAAGCAACTTGGTAAGGAATAAGCGCCATTAACCGATTAAATAAGCCGGAGATGCCAACAAATAATATCAATGCCCCTGTGACAACAAAAACACCAATCGCTTCTGCATAGGATACGCCTTGTAAACTAGTTACTAAAAGCGCAGCTCCAGGTGTAGACCATGCTGTAATAATTGGTTTTTTGTAATACCAAGATAAGGTAAAACAGCTCGCCCCCATACCTAAGCCAAGCGCAGTGATCCATGAGGTTAGCTGGCTAGTATTCGCACCACTTGCTTGAGCAGCCTGAATAACAATGGTTACAGAGCTTGCAAACCCAATAAGAACAGCCACGAAGCCAGCAACAATAGCACTCAAACTCAAATCATTTTTAATAGACATGACTTCTCCAATTAAAAGGCGAATGGGAATAATGTCATAACAATCAAAATATGTATACATTTTTAAATTATGATTATTTTTATATGCTATGATTGATCACTAAAAATAGATAGGTTTAAGCAAGCCGCATTACTAAAAAACCAATACAAAGATCAAAATTTACAATTTGCTTTTAAACACAGCTCTTTTATTTACTTAAAACTAAAGCCATACTGCCTGAACCATCTTTGATTTTTCTCTGACTTAACGCTTAAAAAGGGTCACCAATGGAAGTAAAAGATTTATTACAACAGACAGACAAGCTACCCAATGTACCTGATGTCGTTCGTGAACTTATTATTGCTTTAAAAGACCCTGATGCAGATTACAACGCCATTGCAGCAAAAGTTGGTCAAGATCAAACCCTCTCTTTGAAAATCCTAAGACTCGTTAATTCTGCTCATTTTGGCCTTTCCAGAAAAGTATCTTCAATTGACGAAGCAGTTGTACTTTTAGGTATGGATAAATTAAATACACTTGTTATCGCTTCAGGCCTGGCTAACTCGGCAGTGAATGTTGACGGACTTGATTTAAAGCTGTTTTGGCGAGATTCTTTTATGGTTGCAACAATTGCATCATGGCTAGCCCAGAAAACAGAAGAAGTTGAAGAAGATATCGCTTTTACGGCTGGAATTATTTACAACATAGGACGCCTTTTATTGCACTTAGCAGCCCCCAAAGATGCCATGGAAATTCAAAGCCTTGTTAAAGACAAAAAAGCCTCACGCATTGCTGCTGAAATGGAACGCTTAAGCTTTACTACCCAAGACGCAGGTAAAGCACTATTAGACTTATGGAAGTTTCCAAGTGAACTAGGGCTTGCCATTCAACAATATAAAAGACCGCTCGGCTATGAAGAACCAACACCCTTAAGCGCTATTTTAAACCTTGCTAATTATTTAAACGGTGCTAAATCGAGTGATAGAAGCGTGGAAGATATTAAGCAGTTTATCCCTAAAAAAGTCATGCAACTCGCTGGTATTCCTTTAGAAATAATAGATAAATTAGATGAAGCTCTTGTGCTAGAAACAGGGCTTGAGTAATAGCTATTAAATACTATCAAGCCAGACAAGCAATGATTGGAAGCAAAAGCGAGATAAAGGTATGATGCCAACACTTTAACAATAATTAGGGATAAAGCGTGGCATATTCACACACACCCGTACAAGGTGCTTCATGGATGGTTATTGCAGGTCTAGCATTTGCCATAGTAAATAGCCTTGCACAATATTTAAGTATTCACTTTCAGATAGCATCAACGACCGTCGCTTTTATTCAATATGGCATTGCCTTTATAGTCATACTACCTTGGCTAAAAAGCCTTGGACTTAAACAAGCCCTCAAAACCAACAAACTTGGCTGGCATATAACACGAGTGTTCTTTTCTGTCATCGGCATTCAGTTATGGCTTTGGGCTCTTGCCTATCCTATTCCGATTTGGCAAGGCATCGCTCTATTAATGACATCACCTCTTTTTGCAACATTAGGTTCAGGTATTTTCTTGAAAGAAAAAGTTGGTTTAGCTAGAAGCTTCGCAACTCTTGCTGGCTTTTTTGGCGCCATGCTTATTCTAGAACCTTTGAGTGATGACTTTACTCTCGCATCCCTTCTTCCTGTTGGGGCCGCCTTCTTTTGGGCAATTTATTCTTTGATGGTCAAAAAGTTATCAAGTGACGACTCTCCTACTACCATGGTTGTCTACCTATTAGTTCTAATTAGCCCCTTTAACCTATTATTGGCCTTACCAGAATGGAGTATGCCTACAGGCTCATTTACTTGGACCTTATTATTAGCCGCCGGTATTTTTACCGCATTAGCACAATGGGCGATCGTTAAAGCTTACTCAATAGCTGATGCCTCATTTGTACAGCCTTTTGACCATGTAAAACTCCCTCTTAATGTACTCGCAGGCTGGCTGGTATTTGGATGGGTTCCACCTGGCAGGCTTTGGTTAGGTGCTTTCATTATTATTCTTGCCATTGCTTTTATCACCCATTATGAAGGCAAGATAAAACCACAACAAAACGCCGCATAAGACAAAACTAGATACATCTTGCCCTCAATTGTCGCAAGATGTATCAAATCCTTTCTTAAACTAACTTTATTACATCCAACTATCTACTCTGTTAAAGCAAATCTCTATAATAGTCATCTTAATTAAATTTTTAGGTTTGTTTTATGAGCGATGTTATTCGAGTCTTAGTTGTTGATGATCACTTAGAAATCAGAACTCTACTCGCAGAATATTTACATAAACATGGTTTGCGTGTTGAAACCGCAGACGGTGGAGAAAGTATGCGTCAACAGTTAAGTAAAAGCAGCTTTGACGTCATCGTTTTAGATCTAATGATGCCTGGAGAAGATGGCCTGACCTTGTGTAGAAAAATTAGAGAGAAGTCCTCTATTCCTGTCATTATGCTTACAGCAATGGGTGAAGAAGCAGATAGAATAGTTGGCATTGAAATGGGGGCAGATGATTATATTACCAAACCCTTTAGTGCCCGTGAGCTTCTTGCTCGTATCAAAGCATTAGTAAAACGCTCTCAAAGCATGCCCTATCAAGGAGAGAATCAGCAACAAGCTAGACAGTTTAACTTTTTAAATTGGCGTTTAAACTCCATTAAAAGAGAGTTAATAGGCCAAGCCGGTCAAGTGATCCCTTTAAGTAGTGCTGAATTTAGATTACTCACTGTATTTTTAGAAAACCCAAAGCATGTTCTCAGCAGGGACCAGCTAACAGAGATGACTAAAGGCCATGCTGCTGGTGTATTTGATAGAAGTATTGATAACCAAATTAGCCGTCTTAGAAAGAAAATAGAGCCAGACCCCAAAGTACCAGAAATCCTTAAAACAGTATGGGGTGGAGGCTACATCTTCACTGAAGAGGTTGTAAAAACGTGAGTTTTATAAAGAAATTAACCATTACCACTTTTCTACGCAAACTGTACCCACGCAGTTTAGCTAGCCAATTTATTTGGCTGCTTTTAATCGCCTTACTATTAAGCCAAGTCTTAACAGGCTTTATTTTAATTAATGAAAGAAAAGAAGCCCTCACTGTACTCAATCGCAAAGGCAACTTTAGCCGTATTATATCAACCGTACGAGTTCTAGAAGAAAGCCCGCAAGAACTGCACAAAAAAATTCTACATGCTGTCAGCTCTGAGAATATTTACTATTGGTTCGCTAAACCAGAGCAAAGTAAGATTTTGAAAAATGCCCCCTTAGACCAGCAGCTGATCGAAAAATTTAAACGCTTCGGTATCAGCAATTTGCTAGTTTTAGAAAGTAATAAAAAACCAGATTTTGAACACAAAGAGTATTATTCAAAAAAAGCAAATGGCTACAGAAAAAATAATCGTCACTCAGAATATAAAACCTTCGAGTGGAGTCAAATTGCTATTCAATTAAAAGATGGTCGCTGGCTCAATGTCGCTAGTCGATTTCATATCAGCCCACCACTATGGCCATTAGCAAATGTCATTTCAATTTCAATCACAGCTGCTTTTTTAACCTTTATCGCTATCTTTATGATTCGACGTATTACCAAGCCTCTCGCTAAGTTGACTAAAGCAGCAAAGGAATTAGGTTGCGGAGAGTCAGTTGAGCCACTAAAAGAAGCTGGCCCTGAAGATATCAAAACAGCAACTATTGCTTTTAACCAAATGAATAGCAGACTGCAAAGGTACATTTCTGATCGAACTAATATGCTTGCAGCCGTCTCTCACGATCTCAGAACCCCAATTACAACCTTAAGGCTCAGAACAGAACTAATGGATGAAGGCCCAACCCAAGAAGCCTTTCTGAATACACTTAATGAGATGCAGTCCATTACAGACTCAACACTGTCTTTTATTAGAGAAGAGCAATCAACAGAACCCAGTCAACTCATAGATATTAACGCCTTACTAGATGCAATTTGCCAAGATCTACTTATTCAGAAAAAAGAAGCCCATCTAGCACCTTCACAAGCTTACTTCTATAAATGCCGACCTGTTGCTTTAAAAAGAGCATTTTGCAACTTGATTGAAAATGCTATTAGGTACGGTTTTAAAGCTGAAATTGAATTAATAAAACATGATTCTCATGTCAGCATATTTATTCGTGATGAAGGTCCTGGTATAGAAGAAAACCAGTTAGAAGAAGTCTTTAAGCCCTTTGTTAGATTAGATAAAAGCAGACAACAAACGGGAGGAACTGGATTAGGTTTAGCGATAACTCGCTCTATCATACAAAATCATGGTGGGAAGATTAAACTCGTTAATAACCAAGACAAAGGCCTTACTGCTGAAATTAGTTTACCTATCGTTTAACAGGTACAACCACAACCTTTGCAACTGGCTTGTGATGACCCACGTGGCTTTTTTTCACAACTCGAGCGCAACCTGTTACTAACAGGAGACTGCCTATCATCAAAAACACAGTAACTAACTTCATTATCACTCACCTTAAAATAAAAAATGAGCATAAAAAAAGTCGCTGGCGGTCGCCAGCGACTTTTCATAAGTCTTTCACTTCTAACGATTTATAAACAAAATATTAGAAGTTGTAACGGAAATTAGCGAAAGCAGTATTCATATCATTTTCGTTAAAGTCCATGTACTCATAACCTACACCAAAAGAAAGCTGAGGCGCTGGATAGTAACGAGCAGCAAGTAAATAACCCATACCAGATTCATCAAACACATCATGGTATTTCACACGGCCATCAATACCAACATGGCTAGTCAACTGGTTACGTAAACCAACATCAATCTGGAAACCAGACTCATCAACAGCACCAACCTCAGAGTTAGCAATACGAACAGCACCATATAGGTCTGTTGTGCTACCTGTTGCAGTAAATGCACCAACACCAAATTGAAGAGTTTCAGCATCTTGCGCATCAAACTTGTAAGTTGTCGACTCTAAACTGAAAAACAAGGCGTCTTGAAAAATAAAGCTACCAGAGATTGAAGAGTAGTCTCCTGTAGATGACGATGGATCGATATCACTACTATCAGTTTTACCCATCGCGATATTAATATAATTATAACTAAAATCTGAAGCATAAAGGTTAGTAGATAACCCTAATGCCATTGCCAAACCGGCTACTTTAAACTTATTCATTACACGCTCCATTTGCCATGCGCTAGTTTTAAAACAAAACTATTGTCGGTGAATTGTAACTTCTATACAAACTATAACGACTCAAAATTACAAAAGTTTAGTACTAATTAATAAAATATTAGTTTAATTAGCAAATTCTAATCTTTTATTCATCGAGTATGTATCTAAAGTAAGTTGAGAGCCTGCATAGCCGCTTTAATTCTTTCTTTGCTGTCAGTTTGTAAAGGGACAATTGGTAACCTTACATCTTCTTGACACAAGCCGATTAAAGACATTGCATATTTGATCCCTGCGGGACTTGGTTCAACAAACAAAGATTGATGCAAAGGCACTAGCTGTTCATGTACTGCCTGCGCTTTAACATAATCACCTTGTAAACATGCCTGCTGCAATTCAAAACATAGCTTAGGAGCAACGTTTGAAGTCACAGAAATACAACCATTACCACCAACAGAGTTGTAAGCAATAGCAGTAAGATCTTCCCCTGATAAATAGCTAAACTCACTACCGATTAAATGCTTTTCGATGCTTGGTCTCGCTAAGTCACCCGTCGCATCTTTTACCCCAACAACTCTTGGTAATTCAGCTAATCGCAACATGGTTTCTGGCTGAATATCAACAATTGCCCTAGGTGGAATATTATAAATAATCATTGGCAATTCGGTAGCGTCATGCAAATACTTAAAGTGCTGATATAAACCTTCTTGCGATGGACGATTATAATAACCCGCCACACACAAGATACCATCCGCACCAGATTGCTCAGCAGCTTTAGCAAAGGCTAATGCTTCAACAGGGTTATTTGAACCAGCACCAGCAATAACAGGCACACGCCCTGCACTTTCTTCAACCACAACTTGAATAACGCGTTTATGCTCTTCTTCAGTTACCGTTGGCGACTCGCCCGTTGTGCCAACAGGCACCAGACCATGTGTACCATTCTCAATTTGA
This sequence comes from Marinomonas sp. S3726, assembly GCF_000967665.1. Lineage (NCBI taxonomy): Bacteria > Pseudomonadati > Pseudomonadota > Gammaproteobacteria > Oceanospirillales > Oceanospirillaceae > Marinomonas > Marinomonas sp. S3726. The sequence goes on from NZ_JXYC01000015.1 coordinate 58,745, forward strand.
AAATTAACATTATGGCGTAACGCCACTTCATCTAATTCGCCGTTTTTAAATGGGGTAACCATTGCAGTATAGGAACCGCTGAACATAACCTACTCCTTACCAGTATTTTTAAACCAAAAAAAAGCCCAGACGCGTTCGGCGACTGGGCTTTGGGTATGTATTTTATGACTAATTACAAACCTCAACCAGAGTCGCTAGAAAACTAGGTTTCTTTGCGCTGCTTGGTTTTAATGAAGTTAGTCGTTTAGACATTTTAAGAATCTCTTTTGATTGCGTTATCAGTGTTACTAAACATAACAGGCTAGCAAAATAGGTCAAGCAAATTTTCAGTTTCATGACTAAAGTAAATGTCAGAATGTGAACTTGGTTAAACTTAATCTCCAGTCAGAAGCAAGGTAATGCTAATTAAGTAGCAAAATTGTCTGTCAGATATTGATTGATTGCTTTTGACTCATAAAGCCAAGTGTCTTGCCCTTGCTTAACTATACGTAAACAAGGTACTTGAATTTTTCCACCTTGCTCTAATAGCTGCTGCCTATCATTCGTATTATTTTTAGCATCTTTAAGCTCAATAGGTAAATTAAGCTTATGCATAGTACGTCGCGTCTTCACACAAAATGGGCATGCCTTAAACTGATATAGCGACAGACTTTGCGCTTCTTTCTCCACTTTTGATTGCTCCTCAGAGCTGCGCTTCATTTTCGCGGGGCGAGTAACCCAATCAACAAATATTATGATTTGGCCTAAGCCATTACGTAAAAGCTTAATAAGCATCTTGATAAAACCCTGTTTGTATAAATTCAGAGCAGAATTTTACCCTATTTTGAAATTCATCATAGCCTTAACTAAAGCTCCTTCATCAGATAAAGCAAAAAACTATTATTTTTATTTCTGAAACACTTTTTTAATAAAGGCTTTCACCGTTCTTAGATGCGTTTTAGGCACATTTGGCGCTAAAGCTATCAAATGGTCATATTCATCCTTAGTTGGTTTAACCAGGCCACCATGAGCAAGCGCCAATGTCGCAGGGTTAAGGCTTACAATCTTTTGCAATGAAGCCTTATATCGATTTGGATAAAAAACTGGGAAAGGAGGAATGTAGCGCCCTTTTACTTTAACCATTAAATCTGCCACATAGACCCTATCGCTAGGAAGATGATGTAAAGACAAATCCCTATCCGTATGTCCTTGCGTTTCAAGCGCCTTCCAATCAGTAAACCCAGGCAAAAGATCTCCGTCTTCTAATTGATAGTCGGCATAAAGTTTACTCGGATAACGAATGCTTCTATTCGGTTTTTTAAGCCTATGAGCAACCCACTTTGCTAAAAGAATATCTGTCAAATGCATCAACTTACCATTAATACCAGCATACCACTGCCCCGATACACCAGACGCCGCCACTTTACAGCCAGTCAAAGATTTTAGTTTATGCACAGCGCCTGCATGATCTGGGTGCATATGTGTCACTACAACAAGTTTTAAATCAGTTAAAGGTCTAGCAAGGTCATTGCAAATAAAGCGTTTTAGCATGGGAATATCTGCCCGACTACAGCCATCAAGCAAGAGTAACTTGTCTGAATATTCTGCTAGATAGACAGATTGGATATAGCCTTGAAGGTGATGCAGCTTCATATATTCATGCCTAATAATTAATAAGGTGTGAAAGATATTAAACACACTGACATAAAGCAAACAAGTATCATATAAAAAATTAATTCAAATAAGTTATATCACACTCAAACATAATAAAACTCTTTCCATAAAAAAACCCTGCTTAGCAAACTAAGCAGGGTTTTGATGTTCGAACAAATTAGCTTATTGGCTTAGTTGCACAATTAACTTATTCATACGGCTAACAAATGTCGCAGGATCTTCTAATTGACCACCTTCAGACAAGGTAGCTTGCTCAAACAACAACCAAGTCATATCAGCAAAACGCTCATCATCAGATTCAGCATCCATCTTAACAACAATTGGGTGCTCAGGATTAATTTCTAATGTTGGCTTAGAGTCAGGCAATTGCTGACCAGCTTGCTCTAACAAACGACGCATTTGCAAGCCCATGTCATGCTCACCTACTACTAAGCATGCAGGAGAGTTAGTCAAACGGTCTGTTGAGTTAACTTCTGCAACTTGCTCAGAAAGCACAGTTTTCATACGATCCAGTAAAGGCTTAAGCTGCTCAGCTTGCTCTTCCTTCTGCTTTTTCGTTTCTTCTGTTTCTTCTTCAGCAATATCTAACTTGCCTTTAGTAACATCTTGGAAAGATTTACCTTCAAACTCATTTAGGGAAGACATCATCCACTCATCAATACGATCAGAAAGAAGCAAGACTTCTAAGCCTTTCTTACGCAAGATTTCTAAATGAGGGCTATTTTTAGCCGTATTATGGTTTTCAGCATAGATGTAATAAATCTTATCTTGGCCTTCACCCATACGCGCAACATAATCAGCTAAAGATTGATCCTGTTTTTCAGTATCTGTATGAGTCGAGCTAAAGCGCAATAAAGCGGCCACTTTATCTTTATTACCCATATCATCTGCTGGACCTTCTTTTAGGACATTACCAAACTCATCCCAGAACGCCTGGTATTGCTCAGGCTCTTTTTTAGCCATCTTAGCCAGCATATCTAGCACACGCTTAGTCAAAGCGGAACGCATAGAATCAACAGCATGATCATTTTGTAAAATTTCACGTGATACATTCAAAGACAAGTCATTTGAGTCAACCACACCTTTTACAAAGCGCATATAAGGCGGCAAGAAAGCTTCAGCTTCATCCATGATGAAAACGCGTTGAACGTAAAGCTTAAGGCCACGCTGCATATCACGATTCCAAAGATCATGAGGCGCTTTACTTGGAATATATAGCAAGCTTGTATATTCCAACTTACCTTCAACTTTATTATGAGACCATTTCAGAGCATCTGTATAGTCATGTGATACATGCTTATAAAACTCTTGGTATTCTTCATCAGATACTTCTGAGCGAGAACGTGTCCATAATGCTTTCGCTGAGTTAACTGCTTCAAATTCAACCGCTTTGTTCTCATCAACAGGCTTAGGGTTACCCTCTTCATCAAATTCAGGATAAGCCACTTTTTCCATTTCTACTGGAATAGAAATGTGGTCAGAGTATTTAGTAACAAGTGTACGTAAACGGAAGTTATCAGCAAAATCAGCTTCGTCAGCTTTTAAATGCAAGATAATACGTGTACCACGACTAGCCTTTTCAATGGTTTCAATTGTAAATTCACCTGAACCATCAGAAACCCAACGTACAGCTTCGTTTTCAGCCGCTGCAGCATAACGAGTTTCAACCGTAACCTTGTCTGCCACGATGAAAGAAGAGTAGAAACCAACACCAAATTGACCAATTAGCTGGCTGTCTTTTTTCTCGTCACCACTTAGCTTTTCTAGGAACTGAGCCGTACCAGATTTAGCAATAGTACCCAAGTTGTTAATGGCATCATCACGTGTCATGCCAATACCGTTATCATCAATAACAACAGTATTAGTTTCTTTATCAAACTCAACACGAATACGCAGTTCTGTATCTTGAGCTAATAGCTCAGCATTAGAAACGGACTCAAAGCGAAGCTTATCAACAGCATCAGAAGCATTTGAGACAAGTTCACGAAGAAATATTTCTTTGTTTGAGTACAAAGAGTGAATCATCAAATGCAAAAGTTGTTTTACTTCTGTTTGAAAGCCTAACGTTTCTTTTTGTGTTTCAGTTGTCATATGACAAGTCGCTCCTAACGATTTGAATTCACTAAATAAATTCTTATTAATTCAAAAAATAGTGCAATTACATAATTGCTATCTTGATACTTTAGATAGAGACGTTGAAAAGGATTTCAAGGACAAGAAGGAAAAAAAGATAAATTGAATGAGGAAAACAAATATTTAAGCTATATAGGAGAAAGGCAAGTCACTTTCCCCTTGGTAAAATCAGTCTTTTTTGCGAATTAAGCTCAACCCATCACCAATAGGAATAAGACTGACATCCACCTCATCATCTTGCATGATAAAGTCATTAAGCTGGCGAACATATTGGGTATTTTTATCATCAAATTCAGCCTTAGCAACATTCCCCCACCAAAGCGTATTATCAATAGCAATACAACCACTTGGATTCAACATTGCTTTTGCCTGTTGATAATAAGTCAGCTGATTCGCTTTATCGGCATCGATAAAGACAAAGTCAAATGTCTCACCCGCTTGTACCAAAGATGCCATACTATCCATAGCATCTCCTAAACGAGTTTCTAACCTAGTACCTAAACCTGCTTTTTCGATATATGAATTAGCAACATCCAACCACATAGGTTTCTTTTCCAATGCCAACATACTAGCATCACCTGACATGGCCATGCCGATACACAAGGTGCTGTAACCAGTAAAAACGCCTATCTCTAAAATACGCTTAGGATTTTGCATTTTTACCAAGAGAGATAAAAGCTGACCTGTCTCAGGAGATATTTGCATTCTCGCCATATGATACAAAGAGGTCTCAGCTCTTATATCTTTTAGAATTGGGTGCTCTTTAACTGAAGACTTCAGTAAGTAACGATAAACATCATCATCAACTGCAACCGTTCTGTTTACAGGCTCCTGATCAAAACCGCCTAAAAAGTCAGCCTTTTCTTTTTCCGATAAACGCTCAGGTAATTTAGGTAGCATCTTTTACTGACAACCCACGGTTAAGCGTTTTAAACGTTTTTGAACGAAACTCTCGACGATATAAAATCGCGATCACAATAAGAATACTTATCAAGCAAAAGTAAGGCCCAAGAAACCAGCCAGCAAACGCTAGAGCAAAGTAAAAGGCACGCAAGCCATAATTAAATTGATTAGCAGCAAGACTACACACTTTGGCCATATGTTGAGCATAATGCTCCCTTTCCTCTTCAGACACCCCTCTATCAGTTGCTAATGGGGAGCTACCCACCAAAACAGAACAGAAATTATATTGCCTAACCGACCAAGTAAAAGTAAAAAAGGCATAAGTAAAGATAAGGATGAGAACAATTACTTTAAGCTCCCACTCTTGCTGGGAGTTTGGGCTCAACAATTTAAAGTCAGCAATGATACCAAGTGCTTTTTCCGAATAGTTAAATGCTGTAAAAAGACCCGCGATAATCAACAATGAGCTAGATGCAAAAAACAAACTGCTACGCTCAAGGTTAGCCATGATTGAAGCATCCGTAATACGGTTGTCTCGCTTTAATAAACGCTGCATCCAAGCAACACGAAACTGATGCAGCACACTCACCAAGCAATCTGAATGCTTAGATTGGTACTGAGCAAAAATGCTATAGCCTATCCAACCTGCAAAAAAAGCAAACAGGGTAAATACATCTAGGTGGGTAATCATGAGCGCAGGTTCTTCTGGTCGCATACAAGTCTCTTTCAGTCTTTAAACACAATTCACTAACTATTTTTAACAAGCTCAGATTATCAAGATACAATGACATTATTAGTATCTTAAAGAAATTATGCCTAAAAAAGCAGATTGTAAAAACAAGCTGCTTTTCACAATAGGGCTAATCTCTCAAATTAAGCCTTTAATTTCCAGTTCACAGTCTGACCAGCAAAGAAAGGCACAATAGGGTTACCGTTTGGCAAAATAATTTGTTCAGGAACCTGCCAGTCTTCTTTAACAAGTGTCACTGTTTCAGTATTTCTCGCTAAACCATAAAAGTCTGGTCCATTCTTACTGGCAAATGCCTCTAAATGCTCGAGTGCGCCAAGATCATCAAAAACTTGTGTATAAAGTTCTAAGGCAGACCAGGCACTATAACAACCAGCACAACCACACGCAGATTCTTTACGATGCTGCTCATGAGGCGCCGAATCTGTCCCCAAAAAGAACTTCTTAGAACCAGAAGCAACAGCAGCTTGCAGACCTTTTTGATGAGTATTTCTTTTCAAAATTGGTAAACAGTAATTATGCGGTTTAATTCCACCATCAAGCATATCATTACGATTTAACAGCAAATGTTGAGGTGTAATTGTAGCGGCTACATTATCATGCGCTCCAGCTACAAACTCAGCCGCATCAGCTGTTGTAATATGCTCAAAAACCACTCTTAACTGTGGAATTTTTTCAACTACAGCAGCCATATATTGATCGATAAATGCTTTTTCACGATCAAAGATGTCTATGTGCTTATGTGTCACTTCACCATGTACTAAGAGCAATAAGTCTTGTTTTGCCAACTCTTCAAACACAGGGTATAAAGCATCAAACGCACTAACACCAGCATCCGAGTTAGTTGTTGCACCAGCTGGGTACAACTTTGCAGCAACAACACCTGCTTCTTTCGCTAAACGAATATCTTCTGCAGTTGTTTTATCGGTTAAATAAATCGTCATAAGTGGCTCAAAGTCACTTCCTACAGGACGTGCTGCCAAAATACGATCGCGATAAGCAATAGCCAACTCACCATTTATTACTGGTGGTACAAGATTTGGCATAACAATAGCGCGAGAAAAGCAGCGTGCTGTTGCAGGCACAGTTTCATTCAACATATCGCCATCTCTGAAATGTAGATGCCAATCATCAGGTTTTAAAATAGTGATTTGATTCATACTCTGCCCTTTACTACTACAAGATTTATTTAAACAAATTTTAGCTAAAAAAAAGACCGCAATAGCGGCCTTTTCTCAACTCCAAATTAGGAGTTATTATCACGACGAGGACGATCCCCATCACGGCGTGGACGGTCACCGTCACGACGCGGACGACGATCACCATCACGACGCGGACGACGATCACCATCACGACGTGGGCGACGATCACCATCACGACGAGGACGACGGTCACCAGCAGGTCGCTGAGGTAACTTATCCAGTGATTCAAGCACGCTAACTTCAGCACGTTGACCACAAATACGCGTTTTAGCAAGCTTCTCTACTGAATCTTGCTTCATTTCAGCAGGAAGATCGACTGTCGCATAGTCTTCATAAATTTCAATGTGGCCAATGTAGCGACTTTCGATGTCTGCTTCATTTGCAATCGCACCAACAATGTTACCCGGCTTAACACCATCACGATAACCAACACTTAAGATGTAACGAGTCATCTTAGTCTCAGGGCTATCCTTAAGTGGCATAGGCTCAAGTGTTAATGGACGTTGCTTACGCGGCTCACGATCAGAGCGCTCACGACGATCGTTACGCTCGTCATTACGCTCACGGCGCTCTTGACGCACTTCCATTTCAGAAAGTAGTAATGGAGTCTTACCTTGTGCCATGTGAGCAAGTGCAGCAGCAACTTTAAGCGGCTCAGCTTCATGCTCTTTCTGATAGCTTTCAGCTAGTTCGATAAAGAAGTCTAGATCAGCATTATCTAAAGTATCTGTAATACGCTGCTTAAAGCGATTAACACGCTGGGTGTTAATGTCAGATGCTGTTGGTAGCTGCATACGCTCAATTGGCTGGCGAGTTGCGCGCTCAATTGCTTGCAACATACGACGTTCACGGTGAGCTACAAATAAAATAGCTGTACCTGTACGTCCAGCACGGCCAGTACGACCAATACGGTGAACATAAGATTCTGTATCGTAAGGGATATCATAGTTAACAACATGGCTAATACGATCGATATCTAGACCACGAGCAACAACATCGGTTGCAACTAGGATATCGATTTGACCACGTTTAATTCGCTCAACTGTACGCTCACGTAAATTCTGGCTAATGTCACCATTTAAGGCTTCACAAGCATGACCACGAGCAGTCAACTTTTCAGCAAGCTCAACAGTTGCAGCCTTGGTACGAACAAAGATAATCATGCCGTCGTGTTCCGACATTTCTAAAATACGTGTTAACGCATCTAGTTTATGTAGACCACTTACTTGCCAATATTTCTGTTCGATCGAAGTATTTGTTGCTGTTTTAGTAACAATCTTTACTTCTTTTGGATTATTCAGATGACGGTTAGCCACTTGGCGAATAACAGAGGGCATAGTTGCAGAGAACAAAGCGATTTGACGCTGCTCTGGTGTATGCTCCAAGATCCATTCAACATCATCAATAAAGCCCATACGAAGCATTTCATCCGCTTCATCAAGCACAAGTGCTTGTAAAGAATCTAGCTTCAATGTCTTACGACGAATGTGATCCATAACACGGCCTGGTGTACCTACAACAACTTGCACACCACGTCTTAGTTGACGAAGCTGCGTATCGTAGGACATACCACCGTAAATTGGCAAAACATGGAAATCAGGAATATTACGAGCATATGTTTGAAATGCTTCAGAAACCTGAATAGCCAACTCACGTGTTGGTGCTAGAACCAATAATTGAGTGTTTTTATCTTTTGGGTTAATTCTCGATAACAACGGTAGCGCAAAAGCCGCTGTTTTACCTGTACCTGTCTGCGCTTGCCCTAAAAGGTCGTGACCTTCTAACAAATGAGGAATACTTTGCGCTTGGATAGGTGATGGTTGTTCGTAGCCTTGATCGACTACGGCTTTTAAGACATTGGCATCTAAGCCCAATGAAGCAAAAGTAGGCTGAATATCAGCGTCAGACATGTATGTGAATACCTTTAGTTTTGGTGGGGGCAACTAGGTTGACCATAATGAATCCGGCCGTCCGCAGGACTATATCGGAAATCAAAATAGTTAAGTTGCAAATATCCGGGGAAATTCTGCGGCGCATTGTATACCAACTAAACAATGATAGCTAGCAACAAACACCATCAATTTAGGCTTATTGTTAAATTAGACTTTAATCTAAGCCACTGAATTTGAATTCACCACATTAACTGCCAAATTCACCCTTCCCACACATAACTAGAGCCAAATTGACTAGGTTTTATCACTTCAATTCGCTATACATAAATCAAACAAAAACAGAATAAATCAAGCAGATGTTTATGATCAGAGTATAGCCAGTAAAGAGTATAGCCTACTGACTATAACAAGCATCTATTAGTTACTTCTCATGGCCAATCGCCATACCATCAATCACTTTATTATAATGTGGCATTTCTGCGTGAGAACCTAACATCAACGCAATCCATCGTGTTCTTGGGTTTGCTTCTAACGCCAGCTTAACAATGATAGTCAGTGGAATGGAAAGCAGCATACCTACCGCACCAAATACCCAGCCCCACAAAATCAAAGACAAAAAGACAACTAAGGTGGATAAGCCTAAGCCTTTGCCCATATACCTTGGCTCTATCATATTGCCGACAACCAAATTAATGACAAGAAAACCTAAAGCAGCCAAGCCAGATGCTAATCCGCCCAACTGCACAAAAGCCAACATAACCGCCGGAATTGCCGCAATAATAGAACCTATGTTAGGTACAAAGTTTAACAAGAAGGCCGACACACCCCATAATAGAGGAAAATCCACTCCAATTATCCAAAGCCAGATTCCCACAACAAACCCCGTCAAAATACTCACTAAGGTTTTAATGGCAAGGTACTGATTAACGGCTTTTGAAAAAGCATCAAAGCGCTTCAAAGAGCCACTGGCATCATCCATAGCAGCGGAAAGCTTTGTTGGAAAATCAGCCGCTTCAAATAAAATAAATACAACAGTCATCAACACAACAAATACATTTGTCAGCACACCACCCAAGCTACTGAGTGCGTTTGTCACAACCTGCATCAAGATTGAAGGGTCAAAGTAACTTCTTATTTGATCGGCAGATATCGTAATTCCCACATGACTGAGCAATTCAGTCACACCTGACAATTCATTCGATAACCTTTCTTTATAGCCAGGAAGCGCGGCATAAAAGTCATCTAATGAACTACCAACAAAGATAACCAATGACCCTACAGAAAACACCATGAGTAAAACAACTAGCATCACAGCAATACCGATAGGCACCTTATGAGTTGCCAACCAAGCCAAGAGCGGTGCAAAAATAATTGCAATAAACATAGACAGCATAAAAGGCACTACGATTGCAGATGCGGCTTTTAAGCCTGCAATAATAATAACTAAAGATGCAAAGCCTACTAAAAAGTAAGTCGCTCTATGAGAATCAGCCAAGGTTATCTCCTTAATGTCTTGTTATTCATAGATAAAACTAACCCATTGGATAAATGCTTTGAGCATAATCGGCAAGATCTTGTAACATAATCTGCTTACCTTTAGGTAATTCAGTATCTAGTGCAAGTTCATTTAATCTTGCAAAAAATGCATCCATACAAATACTCGCACCAGCACTTTCATCCAAAAGTTTAGTACTACGATACTCTTCCCACTCTTGCCTTTGAGTATCTGAAAGTTGCTCAGGGTAATTACGACCTATGTAACGCATTAGCATTTCAGGTAAACGCCTATCATCAAACGATAAAGCAAGTTCTGATAAGGAGTTCGGGCCAGTATCTCTAATTTGTGCCATACGCGCTTTATCATCACGAGAAAAGAAACCTCCTGAATACAACATTACATCAGGGTCTTTATCAATCTGCTCTCTTTCCTGCATAAACACTTGGCTAATTTTATTAGCAAGTTCAGGGTAACTTTTTAATATGGCTAAATTTTGACGGCAAATTTCTCCATCTAAGTTTAGTCGAGCGACAACACTGGCATCCTTTAAGAAGGTAGCCGGCGCAACAGCTGGACTACGATTATAATGCAAGGTTTTAAGTGGTAATCGGGGGATATCACCAAGTTCTTCTTTATTTGAAAAAACTCTATGCCTGATTTCATCAACAGATAGATCAATAAGTGGCTGAGCATCTTCCATAAGGTCAAACAAGATCACACCATTTTTATTCGTCGGATGAGGAGCAATCGGAGCCACAAACGCGGCGTAATTTTTAGCCAGACCAAACATACCTGAAATATGTAAAAACGGCTTCATGCGATAAGGGTCAATGAATTGCTGTAACTCCCCTTTTTCACGCATCTTGAAATAGTAGTCATATAACTTAGGCTGTTTTTGTTTAATCAACTTAGCCATTTCAATCGTGCCATACACATCTGATAAGGCGTCATGTGCTTGCTCGTGAGCAATATCATTAGCTTTGGTCAGGTCTTCAAGCTTCAAAGAAACTTGCCCTTCCTGATTTTTTGGCCAATTGATTCCTTCAGGCCTAATGGCATAACACATACGAACAAGATCAATAATATCCCAGCGTGAGCAGCCGTTTTGCCACTCACGGGCATAAGGGTCGATAAAATTGCGGTAGAAACCATAGCGCACAACCTCATCGTCAAAGCGAATGCTATTGTATCCAAGAGAACAAGTACCAGGTTTAGCAAACTCTTTTTCAATTAAGGCCATGAATTCTGTTTCAGGGTAGCCTTCACGATTTGCGTCCTGAGGACTAATACCTGTCAGTAAACAGGCATCAGGATGAGGCAATACATCTTCAGCCAATTGACAGTAAATCATAATAGGTTCGCCTATCTGATTGAACTCAAGATCCGTACGAATGCCTGCAAACTGCATAGGTCTATCACGTGCTGGATCTACGCCAGTTGTCTCAAAATCAAACCAAAAAAAAGTAGAAGTTGTAGCGCCACTCACAAAATTTTCCTGTCAGTCAAAGAATAATGGCGTATTATAACCGCATTTTATTGCCTTATGGCATTAATAACTTAATTGTAAAAAAAGAGGAAGTCTCGCGTGTCTACCCCAAATAACTGTCCTTGTAACAGTAGCTTACCCTACGAAATCTGCTGTGGCATGTATCATAACAACCCAGGGACAGCGCCGACTGCAGAAGCGTTAATGCGTTCTCGTTACAGTGCATTTTATACAAACAACTTTGCTTATATTAATCGCACTCAAAAATTAAAAAGCAGCCCGAATCAAGATGAAGCTGAAATTGCTGACTGCAATAACGATACTCAATGGATCAAACTAGAGATTTTAGAGACTGAAAAAGGGCTTGAAAAAGACAAAGAAGGCATGGTGTCTTTTGCTGCTCACTTCAAAGAAGGCAAACATATTGGCAAACTTAGTGAACGCTCTTTATTTAAGCGCATAAAAGGCGAATGGTTTTATATCTCTGGAGAACATGAAGTAGAACAAAATACGCCATTAGTTAACTCCGCAGAGATGAAAATAGGTCGTAATGACCCCTGTCATTGCGGCTCTGGCAAGAAATTTAAAAAGTGCTGTGGTAAATAATCTAAATTTGACCAATCGGTTAACTTTTATTCGATACTAGCATATAATTTATGAACTCCATTCAGAAGACATTTTAACTATGAGAGCACATAAATGAATCTACTTGAACTAATGGGATATATCGCATCCGCTTTAGTCGCAATCTCCTTAACCATGAGCTCAATTGTCCGACTAAGGTGGCTCAATTTAGCAGGTGGTCTCACCTTTGCTTTATACGGCTTTTTAATTGGTGCTTATCCTGTTGCTGCGGTAAATTCTTTCACAGCTTGTATCAATATTTTTTATTTAATAAAAATTTATCGAGCAAAAGTCGAATTCAATGTTATTAAAAGTGGCACTGAATCTGGCCAGTCAGGTTATATAAGTTTTTTCTTAGATAGGTATAGCAAGGATATTAAACACTTCTTTCCTGACTTTGATATTTTTAAACAGGATGAAAGAAGAGAATATTATTTATTAACTGATCAGGAAACTGTTGTAGGAATACTGTCAGGTATACGATTGAGCGAAAGCCACTTTCAAATAGACCTTGATTTAGTTACCCCAACCTACCGTGACGCTCGATTAGGTAATTATTTATTTGGTGATAACAACCATTTTGCCGAGAAGTTTAAAATCGATAATATAACAGCAAATGCTCAGAGCGAAGCAAACAGACGCTACCTAAAAGGGATAGGTTTTAAGCCTATAAAAGATAATGTTTGGCAGTATCGCAACTCATAACACATAAAGTCCGGAACTAGAGCTTGGTTTCAACTCTAGTCTGGACCTAACAAAGACATGTTAAGTCCAGCACCAAATAGCTTAGGCTAAATCTTTACCTGTAGAAGCACACCACACACGATACCAATCATCATCAGCAAATTTAAGCTGACTAGCCGCTACCGCTTTTTCTAATCTGCCTATCTTACCAGACCCCAAAACTGGGCAAATTCCAGCGGGGTGCTTTAACAACCAAGCAAGTGCAAGTTGGTCAACACTAGCGCCATCATATTTTTCTGATATCGCTTGAAGCTGTTCACGAACCTTCACTTCCTGCTCATTACTTCCACTAAATAAACGACCACCGGCAAAAGGAGACCAAGCCATAGGCGTTACAGCATGCTGATGTAAGTGATCAATTTCACCATTGTCAAAAGACTGTGTCTGCAACACTGAATATTCAGATTGATTCGCAATTAGAGGAACATCAACTCTAGACTGCAGAAGATCAAATTGAGCGGGTGTAAAGTTAGACACACCAAAATGCTTAACCTTACCTTGAATCATTAAGTGTTCGAACGCACGCGCCACTTCATCAGCATCCATCAATGGGGTTGGCCTATGCAGGAGCAACAGATCTAAATACTCAGTTTGTAGTTGCAACAAAGAATTTTCTACCGAAGCAACAATATGATCAAAACTAAGATCATATTGATAGATTTCATGCTCTGGTCTGGCATTAGACTTGAGTTTGATTCCGCATTTAGATATGAGCTGCATGCTATCTCTTAAACTTGGCTTTAATGCTAACGCATCACCAAATAAAGCTTCGCATTGATAATCCCCATAGATGTCGGCATGATCAAATGTGGTTACGCCCAATTCAAGACAGGCCTCTATAAATGATAAGCGAGACTCTTTTGTCATATTCCATTCATCTGCTCTCCAAAAACCTTGAGCAATACGCGACCCTTTAAAACCTAATGGGTGATATTGATGAACTAATGTATTCAAAATATTCCTCTCATATAAAATAAGATCTTATTAACAAGATGTATTTATCTAACTTTATTTCAATAATATAAAGCGAGATTTCAAACTCATATGTTAACCATTTCTAAGCATTAATTAATCAAATAATTAAGAAATGTGAAAATTAAGAAGTTATTAAAATTTTCTTATGAAAATCACTTTTAACCTTATGCAATCTGGGTATGATAAAAAGAAACTAATTGAGCTGAAGTATTCATATGAA
>NZ_JXYC01000016.1:0-86349 GCF_000967665.1 Marinomonas sp. S3726
AATTCCTAATTCCTAATTCCTAAAGTGCTGAGTCTGAAATCTGGCTTGTGCTGTTGTGTGGGGTTATATGGGGGTTAATGTGTTTTTGAGTGCGTTAGTTTGAGTTTTGTTTGTGGTTTGTTCTTGGGTTTGTTGTTGGTTTTTATCGAGGTAAAGAGGGAGGAAATGCTTGCGATAAGTTGTGTGTATTTTGATGGGTGTGGTTTTTTTCTTGATATTTTTGAGTGTATTCTAAGGTATTTTGTTTGCTAAGGAATTAGCTGAGATATTAAAGCAATGCTTTAAAAAAGAGAAATGGTGGAGGGAGGTGGATTCGAACCACCGAAACTTTCGTGGCAGATTTACAGTCTGCTCCCTTTGGCCACTCGGGAACCCCTCCACAAGTGCGGAGTGAATAATATAGATCCACACCAGCCTTGTAAACAAAAAAAACAACTATTTTTAAAATTTATTACCGGTCAGTTTTGCAAGCTTGAGTTTCATGCGTTCTTCTGAGCTAAGGTCTTGATATTCATCATTATCATTGGCTGTTTTTGATGAGGTATTAGGTGTTTTTATTGGCTCATTTTGAATTTTTTGAGCTTGGTTATTCTTGCCCTTGTTTGGCTTGATTGGTTGTCCATCTAAGCCTATTCGATCTGATGTCTTTTTCAGGCATTTTTTGTAACGGTTTGAGCGAGTGTAGGCTGCTAGGGCGCGTTTTAGTTTGCTTCTAGTCAACTCCTCATCCAGAGTGATGTCTTGATCTATGCCTATTTTTAGAGGTTTTGGGTTGCTCCAGTTAAATGCTTTTGGATAGCGACTCTCTAACAATTTTACTAAACGTAGGTTGTTTTTCTGATTTTTATTGCGTTGTTGGTTGTTTGTGTTGGAAGATCTGTCGGCATCGGCATCGGCATCGGCATCGGCATCGGCATCGGCATCGGCATCGGCATCGGCATCGGCATCGGCATCGGCATCGGCAAATAGATCGTGCATCAGGTGTCTGCTATCTAGATCGAAGCTAAGCTGTTCTTCATTATCTAATTTTGGTGTGCTTTGATTTGGCTTAGAGAGATCAAGAGAGTCTGCAATGTAAAGCTGAAGCTGGTCAGCAGCAGGAAGTCCTTCCATGCTTGAAATAAGAGGGTCAACAGCGGATGTCTGCTGTGGCTCTTGCGCTAGCTGAGAGCGCAATTGGCTGATCTCTTGTTTTGCTGAGTTTAGTTGACTAACAAGAGAGCTGATTTTTTGCTCAAGTTGCGTAATTAGTTGATCCATACATGAAAGCCTGATTATTGCAGAGGGGGCAAGGGAG
Organism: Marinomonas sp. S3726; assembly: GCF_000967665.1. Lineage (NCBI taxonomy): Bacteria > Pseudomonadati > Pseudomonadota > Gammaproteobacteria > Oceanospirillales > Oceanospirillaceae > Marinomonas > Marinomonas sp. S3726. Next base: position 1,298 of record NZ_JXYC01000016.1, read on the forward strand.
TTACTTTAACTCCCGTTAAACCATACATCTGTTTTAGTTGTTCTGGTGTAGGCTCGACAATTTCTATGGTCGAGTTATTTTGTATCTGTAAATAAAGATAAAAACCAAGACAGCTAAGAGTAAGAAATATTAGTTTTTTCATCTAAAAGCTAAGTGCTAAACCAAATGTAACGTGATCACCGTAAGTATCACCAGATCCTGTGTAGGCTCTTAGATAAATATCTAGGCGAGTATTATCAGAAGGGAGTAAACGAACACCAACTTCAGGATAAAGGCTGGTATCACCTAATAGCATTATGCCTGCACCGCCATAGGCATAAACAGGTGCGCCATCAAACATGACAATTGCGCCTTGGCTATATGCACGGGCGCCGGCGTTTAGTGATAAATCGAAACTATCTCTCATGACCAGACTTAAGCCGCCGTAAAAAGAGAAATTGGTTGGTGTCACCATCTCTTGGCCAACATTAATAATAATATTTGTATCTGAATTGCCTGGACCAGTAATGCGTGACTCGTAGGCAACAAGGTTAGACATGGTGCCTGCTTGATCGGCGCCACCCTCTGCTGCGCCAAAAGGGGTGGCCGCTGGGTCTTGTGTATAAAAGCCGTCTATAGGTTGGGCGTAAGGTTGTAACTGTATTGGCTGGCCTTGAATTGGTTGCGTTAAAGGCTGCATGTTTTGAGGGTTGGTATCAACAATTGGGTTGTTAATGCCTGGAATCTCTTCTGTACTTTCTTCTTGAAGTACTTCATCACCGGTAAATACTATTCCTTCAGCTTGGGCCGAAAAGGCTGCGAATACTAATGCGCTAGTAATTAGGTATTTAATCATTCTGTGCCGTCCAACTGATTGAGGTTATTTAGCATTTTGTTGATAGAAGTTTCCCAGCTGTTTTGCTGTTCTTGATGGCTATAAACTTTTTGCTCTAGTTCGTTATTATCTTCGCTTAGTTGGGTGTTTTGAGCTTCTAATTGTGCAATTTTTTGGCGTAATACGCTGATTTCATCTACCGCTTGGTTAATGCGTTGCTCAAGATGATGTAGTAATTCGTTGTTCATGTTTTTTCCCTTGCGAATTTTTTAATGGTTGTAGGTTTGATTGTATTGATTTACCAAGCAATAACAACGTCTTGCTGCTGAACATTTAGTATTCGAGCGTCAATATTGAGCTCACCAATGGAAAAGTTCGGTTGAACTTGTTTTATGGTGATATTGATGTTGGCGTTATTTAGCTGGGTGAGTGGGTTTTGTAGTTGATTGAATACTTCGTAGCGGCGATAAATGCCAAATGTATCGTTCAACTTTACGCCTGCTATAGAGCCTGCGTTTATATGAACCCTATTTCCTTCAGTGCGAAAAATATTTGCCATAAATGGCTGGCAGCGAAGTCGAGAGCTGGTATCTAGTGCAGCTTGCCACAGGACTTGTTGTGCTATTTTTCCAAAATTTGTATTTTTAAATCTAGGGCTGCCATAACCTGTGCGTATCGATTTATCTAAATCCCATTCGCCAGTTTCAAAGTAGCTTTGCTCAAAAAGCAGGGCGCCACTAAAGCCATCATATAGATATAGGTCGATAGCTAGGTTGCGAAGGCCGCTGGTTTTGTTTTCTTCGTGCTTGAAGTTCTTGAAGACATTGGCTTTATTTGGTTCAAGTTCGTTAACTGGGCCTATGTCTCTAATGACGCCCGTGACAACATATTGTACTCCTAAGTCTTCGCCAATGCGGGCGACATCAGTTAGAGAGCCATCTGGGTTGGTGGAGGTAGGAGCATTTATAAGGTCTGGGTAAATTTGTATGTTGGTGGCTGCTAAAGCATGCAAGAAGCCTTGTTTGTTTATTTCGTTTACGAGATCTCTTGGCATGAGTCTAGGGACGTTGTGAATCGAACCTAGATTAGCTTGTTGTGGTGTTTGTAAAGCAAAGCTGGTGACACCAACAGACTTTCTGTAAAGGTTTGTCGCGCCATTACTACATATGTGTTCAGGGGTGACTTCAGCTGCAACAACAACGGTGAGTATGTCATTTTTGCGCTCTTCTTTAATAATGTTTGTGCTTTGGGTGATCCCCGTTCCACGCACAGAACTTGCTGACTCAACTTCTCCATTGGTGAGAGTGTCTTCGCTAATGACCCTAGCGTTTGCTTGTAAGACGGCTTGTTTTAATGCTTGCTCAGTTGCTCTGTACCTGGCATCCGCTAAATCTTCGTTGTAGATGATGGCTTGCCCAGTTGCTTCAATCATTTGTGAGGAAGCAAGCTGGGAGTAGATCAAAAAGCTGGTCGCAATAATCTTTTTAAACATGGAGTGGACTACTCAACAGAATAAAAGTTGGTCGTCGTTGATCTCACTTGAGGGCTGGTTTGGCTTTGATATTGGCTAATGCCATTATTCAAATTGCTATAGCCCATTTGACATGCAGGGTTGCTGGAAATGGTTGCTGGGTTTTGAACACATTGCTGGAAGTTTTCTTGTAGTGCCATTTCTACAATGGTTTCAAAGCTGCCATCTTCTAGTTCTCTTTGGGAAACAACTTTGGCACCCATTAGGTAGGCATCAACAAAGGTTTGTAATTCATCGTGAGCTGTCATCATGCTTCTTAGGGAACTTGAGCCTCTTAATTTAAGGCCGTAAACACGTTCAGATAAGTTTCGGTAAGCATCGACTTTTGAGCCGCGTAAAGTCAGTAATCTGATTTGTGGGCGAGATAACTTTTTACTCACCATAGGCGCGGCATAGCCTGTTGCACTAATTACAATTGGCTGCGGCGCTTGTTGTACTACAATTTGCTGTGGTACTTGTGCTGATGCAAAACCACTATTTGAATATGTTGGTTGAGCAAAGTTATTTGTTGCAGCGGGTGATGGGTTGCTGGCATTACATGGAGCTATGCCTGAACATGAGCCAGCGCTCGATACTCGACAGCCTGCCAAGATAACACAGGTACCGATTAATGCCGCATAGAGCAGACTAGATCTCATTCTCTTCTCCTAATTAGTGCTTTTAATCTGAGTGACCTTAATTTTTGTTAGCCACAACACTTAATGTTTAAATTTGTTTTTACCCTAATGCATTAATTATGCCTAATTAATTTTAAATGGTGAACTCTTGATACTGCTTGTCTTACAGGTGCTTCTGCTGTGTGTCAGTATGTATGAAAGAGTATTACTTTTTTGCTGGCTTGAATTTTTGTAGGTGCTCTTTCATAATGCTGTATAAATATACAGTTAAATGGTGTTTCTATGCGTAAAATTATACATATAGATGCAGACTGCTTCTTTGCTGCGGTGGAAATGCGTGATGACCCGGCACTTAGAGAGGTTCCTTTGGCAATAGGCGGACAAGCAAATGCCAGAGGGGTGATAGCCACAGCAAATTATGCGGCAAGGGAATATGGTGTTCGTTCTGCTATGTCTTCCGCTAAGGCGGTAAGTTTATGTCCCAATTTAGTTTTGATAAGAGGCAATATGGAAAAATATCGCCTCGCATCGCGGCAGATGCATGCCATCTTTCGGGATTACACTTTGAAAATTGAGCCACTGTCTTTAGATGAAGCGTATCTAGATGTGACAGATTGCAACCACTGTTATGGTAGTGCCACCTTAATTGCGGAAGAAATTCGTCAGCGAATATATGAAACAGTAGGGATAACTGTGTCGGCAGGCATTGCTGTAAATAAGTTTTTGGCCAAAGTGGCTAGTGATTGGAATAAGCCTAATGGCCAGTTTGTTGTTGAGCCAAGTAAGCAGGAGGACTTTGTTCGTTCAATCCCAGTAAAGTGTATCCATGGAGTGGGTCGGGTGACCCAAGAAAAATTGTCAAAACTAAAAGTAGAAACTTGTGATGATCTACAAAAAGTAGATTACCTTTTGTTGTCTCAGCAGTTTGGTAGCTGGGCATATCGTTTGCAGCAACTTTCTTATGGCATTGATGAAAGGCCAGTTAAAAGCCACTCTGTGCGTAAAAGCATTTCAGTGGAAACAACCTTTGCTGAGGATTTAAAAGGCGTTGCTGCTTGTGAGGCTAAATTGCCAGACTTATTGCTTGAATTGGCGCGGCGAATAAAAAACAAAAAAGGGATAGCACAATTTGCTAAGTATTATCTAAAACTTAAATTCTCTGATTTTCAGCAAACGACAATTGAAACTGCTTATGTTGCAGGTGACGAGCTTGCTTTTTTTACTGACCTTTTAGTGGAGGCTTATGCAAGGCGTCAGATGCCAGTAAGGTTGATCGGCGTGGGGTATAGATTAAAAGCGGTTTCAGAAAGGCAGTTGACCTTGTTTTAGTTTTAAATATCAGTATCTATTCTAACTGAGCTTGTCTCAAAAAACTGGGAAAAAAGAAGAGAGCGTCTATAGTTTATCAAGGATGATACGAACACACCCTGAAGTTCATTTGTCTTAATCATAAGATTTGATAATAGGTTTGGATTTGATTTATTTGTCTAAGCTTTTGATTTTATAAATTAACTTTAAATTTTTTGTTAACTGGATTTGAATGGGTGTTGGTTAATCGTGCTGTCCCTAACCTTTAGGAGGTGGTTGATGATGAATATACAGGCCTTAACCTGGAACCAGTTGCAGCAAAGTGTTTTTACCACTGATCAAGCTTCTCTCATTCATAGATTGCGTTTTGACGTTGAGCAAACCTTAAAGTCTTTATACGCAGATGTTTCTCTTAGTGATCACTTGGAGGATTTATATTTACCTTTTGCCCACTGGATTGCCCAGCTTGCCCAACCAAGATCTCATCCTTTAATAATAGGTATGGGCGGTGTGCAGGGGTGCGGAAAAACTGTATTTACAACAGTGCTGAGCCACGTTTTATATAAGGCGTATGATAAAAAAACCATAGTATTAAGTATTGATGATTTTTATAAGACGCGAGTAGAGCGTGAGCATATGGCTCGTGATGTACATTCTATGTTCATGACTCGTGGTGTGCCTGGTACACATGATTTAGCTTTGATAAATAATATTTTAGACAGATTGGCAAACCTTAAAGCTGGTGAGGTGATGCGCTTGCCTTGTTTTGATAAATCCACGGATGAAAGGCGTCATGTTAAAGATTGGCAGGAGGTTGAGGGGCCAATTGATGTCATTTTGTTTGAAGGTTGGTGTGTCGGTATGCCGGAACAAAAGCAATCTTTAGTGGATCCTATTAATCAGCTTGAAACTGAAATGGATGCTGAAGGTATTTGGCGTCAGCAAGTGAATCAGTATTTAGAGGAGGATTATAAGCAACTGTTTGCGCGTATTGAGTTGATGTTATGGATGCAGGCACCTAATTATGAGGTTGTTTATGATTGGCGTAATAAGCAAGAGAGGTTGCTGGAAGAGCACTTACTCGATATTCATGGTGATGGTTTAAATAAAATAGATCTCACTGTTATGTCTGATGATGAGCTTAAGTCTTTTATGCAATATTATGAGCGACTTACTATGCATATGATGTCGGTAATGCCTGATAAGGTGGATGTATTGCTCAAGCTTGATGAAAAGCAAACAGTGACTAAGGTGCATTTTCCTACTCATCACTAAAACTTTTTTATTGCTTAGAGGGTTTTAAAGTAAATTATGCTAGGCTATCGAGCTTTGTTCGATAGCCTTTTTTATTGTTTTATGGAGACTTACCTTGTCTAAAAAGCTTGAGTTTTTAACGTTAGAAACAAGTCAGCAAGCGGATGCAGCTGTGATCTGGTTACATGGTTTAGGGGCAGATGGTAATGACTTTAAAGCAATTGTACCTTCTTTGAATTTACCTCAGAGTGCTGCTATACGTTTTATCTTTCCGCATGCGCCAATGCGCCCTGTAACGATTAATGGTGGTATGCCGATGCGGGCTTGGTACGACATTCTAGAGATGTCACTGGAGCGTAAAGTGGATATGGCAAATATTGATGAGTCTGTAGAGCAGGTTACTCAATTGATTGAACAGCAAATAGACGCTGGTATTTCTTCAGAGCGTATTTTAGTGGCGGGTTTTTCACAAGGTGGAGTAATTGCTTATCAGGTTGGTTTGTTGGGTAAGTATAAACTTGCTGGTGTGATGGCTTTATCGACTTATTTGGCTGATGCTAATTTGATCCCAATGGCGACGGACTCTATAAATGGGCAGGCGTCTCTGCTTATTCATCATGGTACTCAAGACCCTGTAGTTCCTTATGAATTAGCTGTTCGAGCGCATGGCGAGTTAGAAGCAAAAGGTTATCAGATTGAAAAAGCATCTTATCCTATGCCGCATTCTGTGTGCCCAGAGCAGGTCGTTGATATTTCTCGCTGGATGCAAAAAGTACTGGCAATTAATTAATGAACCTGTGAATAAGTTCTCCCGTTTTAGCGTGTGGATAAAAGCCGCTAGATTTATGGTAAGGACCGCAATTTCATAGCAATTCTATTGATAAGGTCCACAACCTAAAGATAGGTCTTTTAGATCACGCCCTTCGGGTCTTTAAATAATGCCTACTCGGCATTTCAGAAAAAGTAACACCCTGTATTGTCGTTTCTCGAAAGGCATCTAGATTACGTAACAGTAGTGCCTTGATTAGTGCTTTTTCCCCATATGCCTCAAAAGAGCAGATTGAGAAGAGGTGACTTAATCGCAGGTTCCTTACGTCTGATTTGCTCTTGTGAGGTTTTCTGATTTAAATCAAGAAAGCGCTCGGATGCCTCTTTGGTCAAAAAAACAATTGATTTATGTCATTAACTGTTTAGAGGATAGGCACATAATTGCTCTTAATTATTAAGGAGAGCAGTTATGTTTTTAGACTCTGTTGTTGTTTCAGGTTTGATTATTGTTGGACTAATGGTGGCATTTTTTGCTGGTTTTGGTTATGTCGGATATAAAAAATATAAAAAGGAAGTTAAGTGATCAAGCCTTAACGTCTTATCTCAAAATTAGAATTCAGTTTGTGATCAAATGAATTGTTTGATTAATAAAATTGAATTCTAATTCCCCTCCCTGTTTTAATTCTTGTTTTCTAGATTGTCGGATTCACTTGATTACCTCATAATATCGCCTTTAAAAGGCGCTTAGTGCCTGTATCACCCTTTCTTGAGGCTAATATGTCTACTACTAGTTTTATTCTTGCCATTGTTGTTGGTGTTATTGTTATTGTGGCGCTTGCCTTTGTTATTTCTCGTCAGCTTAAATTAGATAATAAGCGCAAATTAGAGATGCAAGAGGCTGAAAGAAATATCTTGGAAGGTCGTAAAAAACGAATCGAAAGTATTCATGTCTTGCTTAAGGTGGTTGGGTCTGAAGATTTAGGTTGGATGGAAGCAAGTATAAGAGTGAAAACCTTGTTGGATCAGTTGAGCCTTGATTTATCTGAGCATGAAACCATTGGTGTTTTTTATAAAGTGTATGCAGAAACTGAGCATATTCCGACTCATGACGGTTGGAATAACCTACCCAAGGATGCACGTAGAAAATTTAGAATGGAAATGATGAAGTGTGAAGCGCGATATCAAGATGAGTTAGAGCAAGCTAAAGTTGCTCTGCTTGAGTATCCTTTGAAGTAGTTTCAAAGAATTAGGGGGATAGATGTTCGCCTTTGTAGGACTTGTTCTTATTGTCTTTAGTTTATTTTCCTTAGTTTTTTACTTCTTTTATAAGTTTAGATCCAGCATGCCCTATTATCGAGTTGATAATAGTTACTGTTGTTTTTTGCTACAGCACGCAATTGCTGGAGACCTTCCTTGCACTGACTGGTACTTATTTATTGGTGCCGTTAACCTTACCTCAGAAGATTTAGAGGTGCTTCGTTTAGCTTGCATTGAAATAGATGAGGATTGCTCAAGGGAAAGTGTAGTGGTTAATGGTAAGGCATGTATGCGATTTAGCTCTGAGGGCAAGCAAGCATTAGCTAGCTTATTAAAAGGGATTAGTGATTAAAGCTGTTTGCTTGAGTTATTGTTAGTTTAATTAATGTTTGTCTAAATTCTGGAAGTTTTCATGTCTCGATATCGCCCACCTATGCCACCTAAATCTGCTTATATTACGAAAGAAGGAGCGCAAAAACTGACTGCAGAATTAAAGTATCTGTGGAAAGAGAAGCGTCCTCAGGTGACAGAAAGTGTACGTGAAGCTGCAGCTCAAGGGGATAGGTCAGAAAATGCTGAATAAGAAAAATAACCCCATTTTATATACTATTTTTCATTAAATTAATTAAAAACAATTGCTTATAAATATTATATATACTATTTGTATGTACTATTCTTACGATATGGATGATGCGAGGGCTACTTGTTAGTATTTTATAAACCTATTAGTGATAGCGATATTGATATTCTATGCTCGTTTTGGGAGATAAATACTGAGCGAAGGACTTTCGTTCATACTATTAAAGAAGTTGCACAAATTCATAATACAACTATTCATTATATTAACTGCTTGGTTTCTGATTCTTCGGCAGTAGATGTCTTTCCTGGCAAAACACGATGCCCAAAATGTAATATTCCAGAAGCAATTAATTCTCGTTCTGAATTTTCACGTTTAAAATTATCAAAGTATAACGGACCTTGTTCAAAGTGCTGTGAGGACATAGAGCGGGAAAAAGTTAGTGAGTTTCTAAAAAATGAATTTTATCAAAGCAAGGAAAAGCCTGATATTTCGCTCCTCTCTTATATTGAAAAAATAATTTATTATATCTATTTACTAAGATTTAAAAATGGCGGGAAGAACGAGCTTCCATACAGTGAATTTGGTGGTGTAATGACAGGTTGTGAAAACATTGACTCTGACATTATGTCCCAGCTTGCAATTAATAACTGCTTGGTAGATGTAAGTTATATAGCTGAAAGATACAACTCAATAAGACCTGATTTTCATCTCAGTCGAATTTCAATTACTTCTAATGACAGTCAGCAATTGAATCGTCTTGTTGATTATTTATCTGAAGGTGGGTATCTGAATCTTTATGTATTTGAGAGTGATGACTTAAAGTTGAACGCTGCTTTATCAGAATTAAAAGAGGACATCAAATTAGGCTTTCAGAGTACTGAAGATATCTCTGATTTGAAAGAATTTTTACGTAATATCTTATCTGAGAGGTGCTGCGCCTTAGCGAGTAAAACGGCTAGAGATAAAGTAATTGAATTAACTATTGATGCAGAATTAGTGCAATACTTTGAATCCTGTTTAGATGAACTATCAGTCTCTCAAGTATACAGCTTACTCAGTTGGGCAGGAAAAGACGTTATTGAAAAAATGCACATTAGCCCTTTTCCGAACTCTTATATTGAACAATATATGATCAAAAAAACATTGATTAACATTTATGAGAATGCAAGGAAAAATCAAACTCAAATTTATAGTAAAAGAGTTTTCTCAGATATGTTCGTTTCTAAAATTGAAGCGTTTTGCTGTAAGTATATCTTGAAGGATGCAATACATAGCTGGAATGAGGACAGCCTTAATGAAATTATAAAAAAATGGCTGGAGGTAGTTCCACAGGATTTAATTTCTATTGACGAATAATCATTTATTTTAAGTTTTAAAAGTGAGAGCTTGAGGTGCTGAGATTAACTCAATTTCAGATTTTTCAACTCTTTCTATCCCTACTAGCTCATCTATTTTTATATTGCCTTCAACGACCTCATTAACTCTATTCCAAGTCTTAAGTCGATTTTTTAACAGGTTACAAATTTCATTTCCTGCCCGTAGTTGTTCTGCTTCTGATAGTAAAAATAAAGAAGGTGCTAGATTGTTTAGCATTGACATTCTGTCAAGTAATTGAGTTCTTGGAAGGATTGCATTCTTAGCACTTGCAGATCTAAAGATAACAGCATTTTCACAAATTTCTTGAAGTTGCTCTAACCTATTTACTTCTTCAATTTCTAATATGATTTCTGAAGTATTAGAGGTAATCAATGATACTTCATTTTCTTGCTCTTTTGAGGTTTGGCTATTTGCTGCAATTTGACTCTGCCTTACGAGAGAATAAGCGGCTTGAAGGTCGCATAAAAACATATCTAGCTTTTTTGCTGCACTTTCATATTCAGACTCTTCTCGTCTTAACTCGGCCTCAAAAATAGGTAAGTCTTTATTTTCAAAGGCTTCACCTTTAGCTGTTGCTATATATTCAAGTTTCTCAATTTGGTTAATTTTGTTTTCAAGGGAGTTAATACTCTCTTGTAGATCACCGCATACGTCTGATTGTAAATTTGATTGGAGAAGTATTTCATTGGTTAAAGATAATAAACCGCCTAAAAAGGCAGGGCCAGTTATAAAATGACGGCAACGTAAGCAATTTTGACTACCCAAATAACCACTCGGAGTCTGCTCATTTATTTTGGTGCCACCGATAAGTTCTCCTCCATCAGAGCAGCGTGAAGCTGCATAAGGACAAATCCCATAATCTCTAAAAACATAATTCCCCGAAGGCACTGAATTGTTTAATGATTGAAGTAAGTCACTGTTAGATGAAACTAATTTGTTTTTAATTGATTCAATTTTGTTCTGTTCTATAATCTTTTGCGTAGATTTCGCTTGTTCTTGAAGGGCTAGCTTCTCTCCGGCTTCGAGTTTCTTCTTTATTTCGCCACTAGAAACCTTGCAATAATATATAGACATGACTACAGAGCTATGACCAACAATTTTCATTACTACCTCTACAGGCATCCCCATTTCCATTATATAGGCAGTTATTAAGCTTACGCGCATTGAATGCGGTGTATATTGAGAGCGATAGTGGCTAAGGTTGGATTTAACTGACTTTAATTTAGTAAGATAAAGGTCAGTGGGCTGTATGTAGTAAAGTGCAGCGGCGAGCCTAGTTGTGAGTGCTGATGTAGGGTTTTTTGGCTCATTATCTTTGAATGCCCTAAATAAAAAGCAGTTTGCTCCTTTTGCTTTTAATTGCATTTCATTGAGGTTTGTTCTTTTACAAGTGCTCCATTGACATGGAGTCTGAATGGGATTGTATTTCTGTTGCCACTTTCTAAGTTTTATTAACCAGTACACAAGGTCATCCGGTATCCAAGGAATGGAATACCCAGATCCATTATTACTGGTTTTATTTGTTGTGACATACATGCCAAACTCATTCGACCCATAGCTCTTTATAAAGGCTTGTTTTGAGGTCTGACCAGCAAGGGGAGATGTGTTTTTCACCCAAATTATATTGCCATTTATATCTAGATCAGCAATTTCATCATCTGCTTCACCAGAATCATTGTATGCAATCTGTCTGCCTCTTAATGGTACTTTTAAAAGAGCATAGGTATGAACCCAATCAATCGGGTTCCAAAGATAATATTGGTTATTGATTAGTTTATATACGCAGTCAGGATCACGCTTGTCTATAACTGTAGAATCAACTTTAATCCAATCTGCATCAAATCGTTGTAAGTGCTTTAGAGATTTAAAGGTCTTTGATTTTTCAGGAAAAATCCATTGCTGTGCTTTTTTTACAAAATGATAAGGCAAGCAAGGCTTTGTTGTTTCAGAACTTTGAGGAGAAGTAATGCTTTGATCTGTTAGAAATAAAGTGAGTGGGTTTCTCGCATCCATTACCCGAACTATTTCACCTGTTTCTTCATCTTCTATCGTTAGATAGGTATCAAGGATGTAGTCTAGAAACTCGGAACTAGCGATAATAATACTTCTACGCGTATTATCACTTTTAATAGCATCTAATTCCTTTCGAAAAGGCTTTAAATTGAGTCGCTTCTTTCTTAGAAACTCCTCGGGGCTTTTGCTGTGATCATGAGCTTCAATAAATAGCCTGATAAAACGGCATAAGTGAGAAACTTTAGAAGAGCCTCCTTTAGCTGATTTCATAAACTCTTCGACTAGCTCTTTCCACCTAGAATACTGGGGCGTAATAAAGTTTAGTGAATAGGGTTCGCTTTTACCCAAAAAGTGAAACCAATTCACCCATTCTTGACTATAAACTGTAGCTGGGTCGAAAGGGATAGTTGAATCTTGTTGGGCTCTGGTAAAGTTTTTATATTCTTTTGAGTTCTTTAGCTTTAACGGCGCAATTAACGCTTTTAGCTCAGTGAATTCGATAAAATCAGGAATGTCGAAAAAATGGTTATAACTTATCCATTCTCTTAAAAAGGTTCGTTCAGGGTGAGCAGGAAAGCCAATATGGTTTTTATACTGTGCTTTATATTCTACAGAGTTTGTTATACCTAATTTTTTACATTCTTCTTTTAAGCTAGATAAAGAGTAGTTTGTTGCCATTAGTTAACCGAAATTTTATTGTAGAAGTTAAAGCTTGTCCGTTAAAAAACCGGCTTTTAAGCTATTCAATAATTTCTTTTTATCTTTGTTATCAAGCTGCTCAAGCAAGCAAATGATTTCAGCACTTAGCTCATCTTCGCAGAAAAAATAATTTAGAGGTACACCCAGTTCCTTTGCTAGCTTTCGCAGAGTATCAATATCTGGGACATGTCTACCTTTTTCGTAGTGGTTCATACGGCCACTTGCAGAGCTTTCGTCCATACCAACTCTTACACCAAGCTCGCGCTGTGAAATACCTGCTTTTGTTCTAGCTGCTTTGAGTCGTTCAGGAATAGGGTTGTTTCGCAAAGTTGTTTCATCTTTTAAATCTCACGTGCATAGATTGTCTAAGTTTCGCTTATCTATGTATACTTAGCAATCCTAAGTATTTGTGTGTTTAATTATATGAGTAATGATTTTCGAATTAACTCATGGATGAAGAAGATTTTAATTGAGTTGCAAGGAAAAACTCTGACGAGACAGTCGCTTATCGAAAAAGCGACTTTGATACCTAAGTACTCTGAGCCTAAGCAGGCAAAAATGTTCGTGTCTCGAAATGTACATGCATTAACGAAACAAGGCCTACTTTTTGCTAGAGGTAAAATTAAACAGCGAACCTATGAACTTTCACCTTCTCTAAAAGACATTTTGTTCAGTGTTGCGGGGCAAAAAATCAGTGAGAAGCGAGAGTGTCTTGAAAACGAAATAGATGATTTAATTCTAGATGAGCGAAAAGTGACCGCTGAATTAAAAATCTTGCTAAGTGAAATTGAGACCTATCAAGAGTTTCATCAACGCTTTCCTTCAAAAAAACATGAAATATCTTCTTTAATTGATTCCGGAAGGGAACGTTCAGCGACACTTTATGGTCGCCTGAATGCTATTCGAAATGTGATTAAATTATCTGAGCAATCAGGTCATAGTCAATGTTAAGGGCATGGCAGCAAGAGTGCTCTGAATTAGTGCTAAGTAAATTCGAAACGGCTAATCATTTTTTATGTTTAGCCTGTCCTGGTGCTGGAAAGTCAATAATGGCTGCAAATGTTGCTGAGCATTTATTCCGACAAGGTAAAATTGATTATGTCGTTTGTTTTTCTCCATCCCGTTCTGTGGCTGAGAGCTTAAAGGGGACTTTTGAAAAGATAGTAGGACGTCGAATTAATGGACGAATTGGTTCTGTTGGGGTCTCTCTTACATATCAAAGCTTACTCTATTCAGGTGATCAGCTACTTGATGATCTGTCGTCAAATAAAGTATTAGTCGTTTTTGATGAAATTCATCACTGCTCTGGAGACAATGTTACCAGTTTTAATAGTTGGGGAGCTCAGCTTGTCGATAAAATCCAGCACCTTGCGACCTTTACATTATCTCTTACTGGTACTCCCTGGCGTACTGATATGCTACCAATTTCATTTGCACAGTATGCTGACCCAGAAGGCAATATTATATGCGACTATGTTTATGGCTTGACCCAGGCGGTAAGAGACGGAGTTTGTCGAAAACCAAATATCGTCATTTTAGATGTGGATCAAGCCTCAACAACTGATGGTGGGAAAAACCAGTATTTTTATTCGATTAATGAGTTAATTAAAGAAACCAATATTAGTTACCAAGATATTATAACCAATAATAAAGCGATACTTGAAGTACTTAAACGAGCGGTTGAAAAGCTAGCTGAGCTGAGATGCTCTATAGTCAATTCGGGTGGTTTAGTTGTTGCTTCATCAATATCCCATGCTCAACAAATTAAGCAAATTCTAGAAGTTGAATATGAGCAAACGGTTTCAATAGTAACCTATCAACATGATGATGCATTAGATCGAATCCAAGCGTTTCGACAAGATAATACTCAATGGATTGTGAGTATTGCCATGATAAGTGAAGGAACCGATATTCCAAGGTTGCAAGTCTGTTGCCATCTAAGTGATGTCACAACAGAGCTCTATTTTAGGCAGATTCTTGGACGAATTTTAAGAGTTACGGATAGATCTAATAATCAAGCTTGGCTATACACTATGGCAGAATCCAACTTAGTTGGATTCTCAGAAAGGCTTAACCTAGATGTTCCCGATTGTTATGTTAAAAGCTGCCAAGATAGTATTGATGGACTACTCCTAGAACCTCTTTCCACTTTTAGCGAAGAGAAATTAATAGAACCAGTGGCTAGTGAGATAAACCCTATTCTTGAAAGTTCAATACTTGATGAATTAAGCAATTTTAACTTAAGAGGAGATGTAATAAGCCTTGAAAGATTTAAGGAAAGAATCATTTCGTCGTTTGAATTCTGCTGTCTCTAGCCCCGATTGCTTTTAGAGTCATTAATTACCTTGCTAAGGTGTTGATCTCGATCAGTAACTCTGACTTTTCATAAAAGGTTTGGATTTCCCATAGTTTGCTAAACAGCAGTAGATTCTAGAAAATACATTTCTTCGTATTTAACAGTCGTATATCTTCAATCAATCGATCTACTAAAGGTTTAGCCGCTTCAATGTATTTTAAAGACTCGGCACATCAGCTGAATGGAATGCTCTTGTTGGTGATCACGGGCAAACGCGTACTTCACTCGGGGTTGTTGGCAAAGTACCTTGCGGCCTTTTTAGAATGACACCTTCCTCCGTAATCCGTTTAAGCTGGGACTTAAGACACGTATTTTCGGAGGTTAAATCAAGGTCGCCAAGTGGCGGTTGTTCTCCATACTTTTTGATCTAGGCATATAGGCTGTGAGTAGCTGTATCGAGCCGTTGAGCAACTTCATCAACAGAATAACCGCGTTCAGTCACCAGTTTAAGGCTTCTATTTTGAACTCTTCAGAGTGACGTTTGGACTTCATAAACACCTCTTTTTTAGCTAGATTTTAACGTTAATGAGTGTCTAGTAAAGTCTGGGAAGTTCAATATGTAGGGTAATGGTCTATTTATGAAACTGTTTGTGAGTACTATTTTTTTATGTAAAATAGTTTTTT
Source organism: Marinomonas sp. S3726 (assembly GCF_000967665.1). Classification (NCBI taxonomy): domain Bacteria; kingdom Pseudomonadati; phylum Pseudomonadota; class Gammaproteobacteria; order Oceanospirillales; family Oceanospirillaceae; genus Marinomonas; species Marinomonas sp. S3726. Next base: position 16,496 of record NZ_JXYC01000016.1, read on the forward strand.
TATCGCTTGGCAAAGTGTTTTTTGAAAAAAAACCATAAACTAAAGCGTTTTATCATGCTTAGTTAACATCAAAAATTAAGGGAATAGTTTGCTTAGATTACTTCATATTTCAGATATTCATTTTAACTCACCGAGCTGCCTAGATGAACGAAAGGATCGAGATGCAAGCATTAGATCTTTAATAGTTGATGATGCTTCCACATTTGTAAAGAATAAAAAAAGTGTCGATGCTATTTTAGTCACTGGAGATATCGCATTTAAAGCAGCTGATGAAGAATTTCAAAAAGCATCGGAGTGGTTAAAAAACCTAGCATTAAAAGTTGGCACAAAGATTGAAAATATTTTCGTAGTTCCTGGAAATCATGATATTAACCGTAAAGTTGGAGATACACTTATGGTTAATGCTCTTCGAGACAGAATTTTATCAAAAAAAGGTGAAGATAGAACTAAAGAGTTCTTAAAGGCATTAGAGGATAAAGATGCTGGTAATCAGTTATTGCTACCATTTATAGCTTACAATAAATTTGCTAGTGATTTTGGATGTGCAGTAACTCCTTCAAGTCCTTATTGGAGTAAAAGTATCCAGATTTGTTCAAAATATAAACTAACTTTAAATGGTTTAACGAGTACGTTCTTTTCTGGAACAAATGATGAGCGGTCAAAGCTATTTATGGGGGACTTTCAATCAAACTTTATGCCAAAAAAAGGAGAGATACATTTAGCAATGTTTCATCATCCATATGATTGGCTGGAGGATGGCGATAAGATTGAAGATAGTTTATCAAATCGATCATCTATAAGGTTGGTTGGTCATAAGCATAGACAAAGAGTACTTAATGATGACTCAGGAGTTTTATTTGCGGCAGCAGCAGTAAATCCTGACAGAGAAGAAGATCAATGTGAAACTGGCTATAACATCATTGATCTATCTATCATTGAGCAATCTGAAACAGCAACACTAAACATTATTGCTGACTTAAGAGTTCTTCAACCAAACCCAGAATGCTTTGTTTCTAAGCAAAAACCTAATAAACGCCCTTGGGAATACAACTTTGAAATACCTTTATCTGACGTTATTGATGATAGATTAAATGAAAACAAAACAAAGTTAGTCTCTGAAAAAGATGTAAAACAGCTTCTTCCAGAAGCTTCTCAGGATAATTCTAATATTGTAGGAAGATTTATATCTCTTACAGAAAGCTCAAAGCGTGAGATTTTGAAAAGACTTGGTATATATGAGGTTAGTTCAAGTACTCTACCTTCCCGAATAAATTATGAAGAGGCTCTCAAATCTATTTCTGAGAAAGGCTTAAAAAAACAATTTATTGAATTAATTATTGAAAAGGAGGCTTTATAGTATGTCTCAAGAAAATATAGCAATGCACAAATATTTTTCTGATTGGATGAGACCGTGTGGACTAGCTACAGATAGAGAGTCACTAGAACTCAGATGGCAAACAATATCGAAAATCATCAAATCAACTATTACTTTTGAGCAGGTTGAAACATTAATACAATATTCATTCGGCTTCCCTGTAATTGATTCTGATTTAGAGTGGTTTCAGAATAAATTCAAAGAAGATGATGTCTCATTTTCTATGATGGAAGAACAGAATAGATTAGAATTACAATGTTTATCGAATATAGTCTTATGTGTATTAATTGAAAAAAATGATGAGCTTGCATCAGATTATGCTACTAGAGTCTTAACATGTGAATTTTTAGGTATGAGAGATAATACTGGAGGAATTCCTCTTGTAGAAATTTCTAAAGTTGCTATATCTAAATTTTCAGTTGAAGGTAGAGAGCGACCTAATATTGAAACTAAAATCAAACCTTCAACATTAAATACAGAAAACTATGAAGAAGCTATTCCTGGTCAATGGGAAACATATAACGCTGCAATAAAAAGTGTTTTAAATGAATCAAACAAAATAATCAGCACTCTAACTTCTAGCATATCTGATTCTATTAATTCAATAGATAATTATTTAGAAATTAAAGATGAAGAGCTAGAAATGTTGTGGTGGTTAATGAACTCATATAGTAAGACATTAAAATTACCATTTGAGTCAATCGAAAAAAATACACTTGGAACTGTTGTAGGAATAGAATTAGCTAATATGACATGTCTTGATACAGAGATACCAAATATAGCTAATTTTGTTAAGAGGGTAATACCAAATAATACAAAGATCAGCATAAAAAAAATAGTTAATGCATCTTTTGAGTCTATAGATGATTTGACAGTAGGGGATCATTTATACGACAGATATATAACTCCATGTCATTATGCTCTCAAATGTTTAAAAGATTCAGATCAAAATTCATGGATGAATAAGTTTGAATCTGAATCAGAAATAGATACAAGCTGTAGACTTCCACTGTATGAGTGGGCAGTACAAATATGTAGAGAGCGGTTAATAATTAAATATAAACTTTAATAAATATGAAGGTTATAAATTTATGGCTGTATGTATCAACCCGGACTGTAATATTGCTGAAACAGGGAAGTGTATTGAAGGCTTTGAATTACTAGATAAATGCCCAACTTATGGAAAAGAAAAAAGTGATGATTTTATTGATGCTTCTGATGTAAGTTCTATTAATAAGTCATCAACAATAGAAGAAGTTGATAAATTAAACATACATAGCGGTGATGTTCTAGATAGAGATGAAGTTAATAGTATTTTGAAAAAAAATGGAGGCCGTATAATATCTTGTGTAGGCCCTAGTAATATTGGAAAGACAACATTATTAGCAAGCTTTTATGAGTTATTTAATAAAAATATATCTGATGAATTTTCATTTTCTGAATCAAAATCACTTTTAGCTTTTGAAGAAATTTGCCATTTCTCAAGAGCTTTATCTCAAAATAAAGTGCCATTTACACCAAGAACTTTAAGAAAAGATGATGTTTCATTTTATCACTTAAGTTTGAATAGACGAGCTGATAATCGTAGAGTTAATCTTATTCTTTGCGATAGAGCGGGAGAAGAATATGAGTCAGCTAAAGATAGTTCTGAAGAGTGTAAGAAGTTATATGAAATATCTCGTTCAGACATTTTATTACTTTTAGTAGATGGCGAGTCTCTAGGAGATACAAAGAAAAGGCACTTAGCAAAAAACAATGTTATTTCAATGCTTCAAGCTTTTAAAGAAGACCAAGTTTTATCAAAAAATACAAAAATAATTATTGTTATGACTAAATTAGATCTACCCAAAAAAAATGGTACTTTGGAAACAGCTCGTATTGAGTTAAATAAGCTGCTAGAGAAAAGTTTAAATATATTAGGTGATAGTTATTTAGAAATTACTTCCCATGAAGTGTCAGCTAGACCTGAGGATACTAAGTTAGATTCAGAGCATGGTATTAAGGAGTTAATTAGAATATTTTTTGAATATAGCCATCCAAAAATTAAGTATCAATTATCAATAGACTATAATGAAAATATACCAAGAAGAAGCTTTTTGAACTTGAGAGGTGTTCAATGAATAATGATATTATAAATTATTCTTTGATTATTTGTGGATTGCCAGAATCGGGTAAAACTACATTTTTAGGTGCATTAGCGTATTCCATTAATTCTCATGAAATTGAAACTGCACTTAAATATGATGGATTACCTAGTAATAGAGAGTATCTGACTCAATTGTCTAAACAATGGCTTAATTTTGAGGTTATGGATAGAACTATAATAGACTCAAATAATTCAATCGAATTAAAACTTAAGAATGCTAAGGATATAATAACACTTTCTATACCTGATTTATCTGGAGAAACATGGAGTAATTTATGGAGTGAAAGGCAAGTTGATATTGAAACTTCTAATCTTAGTAAAAATGCTAATGGAATTATATTCTTCTTACACTGTGACAAATATCTAGATGCTCAAACTATTGTTGAAAGAAATAAGCAAAATGAAATATTAGAAGAAAATGATACTTTGGAAAAAGTTAATTGGTCTCCTTCTGACCATACACCTACGCAAACAAAGGTTATTGACATACTTCAATCATTTAACCACCCAAATATGGGGCAAAAAAAAAGAAAATTAGTTTTAATGCTGTCAGCTTGGGATAGAGCTGAAGAAGTTAACCAAACCCCATTAGAATACTTATCTTCTCATTTTCCATTATTAAGCCAATTCCTAGAAGACAATATATATTTTAATGATATAAAAGTTTTAGGATTAAGCTCTTTAGGAGGGGACTTAGAAACTGATGAAGAGGCTTTAGGCTCGATTGATATTCCTACAGATAGAATAAAGATAATAGAGGATAAAGAAAGCTATAATGATTTAACTCTTCCTATAAAGTGGTTGTTAGAAAATAATGAATCATAGTGATATTTGCATTAACCAGTGTCTACACGGCTATGAAAACGGTCATAAACTGTTATCCTCATCAAAAAAATTTCCTAAAGAAATAAACTCTAAACTGTTAAAGTTTAGTGATGCTTCGATTGTTGGCTATAATGATACCTCTCCTAATTATATTACTGGTTATCCTTTAAAAGAAATTGGAGCTTATGCATTAGCTAAAACATGGCCAGCGCCTGAAATGTCTAGACCAGGCTGTGTATGGACACATACATTAATTATAGACTATGCTGATTTAGCTCAGATAACACACCCGGAAATATTATTAAATTTATTTAAAAATCCAAGTAATATAATTAATAAAAAAAACGATTACAGTGATAATGTTTTTCTCGACTCTGATCGTTTAGAAAAAGAGTTAGCTATAATTAATACGAATTTAGAATATATAGAACTATCAAACCTTCTTCATGTTTTTTACACAAGTGAGAATAGATCTACGAATTTTGAAGTGATAAAAAATTCAGATGAAACTGTTGTAAAAATGTGGGGACAGCAATGGCCTAAACTTAGACGTAGTTTTTCATTTAGAACTTTTACTAATAAGAATTCTAGCTTAAACTCAAACTTTGATCTTTACCTAACTAGTAAAAATAATATCAGTAGTAATGAGGTTAATCACTCCATATTAAAATCATTAAAAACTCCAGCAAGCTGGTTAAACATTGCAGTAAATGATATTTTAGAACATTCAAACCAAAATTTTAAAAAATTCATTTGGCGTCATGGTGTATATTGCGATAAGCAAAAAGAATCTTTCATTCATTTAGCAAATATATATATTGAACTTCTAAATGGTTCAACACCTGAAAAATTGAAGAGATCTCTTGCTTATTGTCTTAAGTGGGATGGTTGCCCAATATCGATATATAAAGAAGTGTTCAATATATTTTTCAATGATTATGATTATGATTATGATTATGAAATTGAAACCGTCCTCTTTCTTTTGAGGTCATTACATTTAATTAGAAATGAAAGTGATAGATTTTCTTTTAGAAGTAAATTTAGACTATTATTTTCAAAAGTTAAAGTAGACAAATTTATAGAAAGTATAACGAATGATCCTGAGTTTTCAAATATTTTATATGAAGAGTTGTTGATTATACTTCCTTTGCAGAATATTGAAAATATCAAAAATATTGAAAAGACAAAACAATTCTGTGTTGATTTAAGGTCAATTTTAGTTGAACGCCCTGATATTTGCACAACTACATTCTACTGGGAAAAACAACCTGATTTTGATTTTTCTGTCTTTTCTAAAATCGAGTCAAAATTAGTTTCACTTAAAGAAGTTCTTAATCCAATATTTAAGATAAGAAAAATAAATTTTGTATCAGAATTTATATATAAATACGAAGATGAGACTTTAAGATACTTACTTGACTACCTTAAAGATTCTCACTCAAATAATGAGATATGGTTTAATTTTATTTTAAGTCAAGAGTATAGGTGTATAAACACATTTTTGAGTATTGACGAAATTTCTATGGAAATACTGGAAAATATCGTTAAGAAAAACATCACTTTAAAAGTAGATGTCGATGAAATAATGATTGAAGCGATATTGAGAAATAATCACAATGAAAATATAAATTTTATAAATGTTTCAATATTATTATTCACAAAATCATTTTCTAATAAAGGTAGAGATATAGAGAGATTAATGAATTTATCAATTAATTCGATAACAGATTCTATATATAAACAACAATTAAACAAGTCGCAATGGGATAAAATAGAATCTATTTTAATAGAAGACTCTTGGTTTTTTTGGGATAGATATGAAATACTACTAAACTCTATATGTAAATTATTGCTAATTAATAATATAGATGTGAGTAAAATAAAAATTAAAAATCAAAAGATAATGAGGCGTTTGAGAAATAAATTTTCATTTCATAAGAAATTATTATTTAAAGAATAATGTTTCTATTTTAAAAACTAAAATCGTATGCTTGTTATACTGAGTAATAAAAATACAATAGAATTACTAAAACGTTTATTAGATATAAGGTTTTGGATGTGAAAATTATATTTTTACTGGACAAAATAATATTTTGTGGATGCAGTTAAAAATTAAATTTCCACTTTCTCGCTGTTGAAACTTTCATGATTTTAAAAAAGGTACTAATGGAAAAAATATTTATATCGATATGGACGATGCATAATGTGATTTTCTAGTGCTCGTAAGCTAGCAATGTCGCAAAAACCAAATGTGCTTTACCCTCAATCTCAATACGGTCTCTTTGCTAATTTAGAACCTTTAACAAATGGCGTTGAATTGGCAAAAGCATTGGTTGAATCTTAAGGTTACGACCTTTATATCTTAACAGCGCCTTTAATTAAGAACCCTTTGTGCTATACAGAAAAACGAGTATGGATAGAAAAGTACTTCGGAATAGACTTTGTACATAAACTCATTATCTCGCTCAATATAAGCCTACTGAAAGGTGACTATTTAATTGATGATAATGTGTCTGATAAAGGTCAGGAAGGCTTCGAAAGTAAGGCTCTACACTTTGGAGGCAAAGCGCTTCCTGATTGGGAGGGGGTAATGTTTTTTTAAACTCTAAGTTTAATCTGTCATAATATTTATGGTACTCTAGTTACTGATAGAGTGTTCTGGGCACCTTCATGTGTTGTGCTATCAATGAAGGTATTTAATTTTGTTAACTGTCCAGAGCTTATCGCCTGAAGGTGCTTTCACTATAACCTCATCATCAACTTCTTTTTTAAGGCAAGCTCGAGCCATCGGAGAGTCGATAGATATGTAATCTTTACGCCCATAGATTTCTTCTGTCCCCACAATTCGAAAGAAAATAGTATTCTCGTCCTCATCTTCTAGTTCCACCCATGCTCCAAAAAATATTTTTCCATCTTGTTGAGGGTGGTAATCAACAATTTTAATATCATCTAATGTCTTTCTCAAAAATCTGACACGTCGATCTATTTCACGTAATCTTCGCTTGTTATATTGATAATCTGCATTTTCAGATCTATCGCCAAGCCCAGCAGCCCAAGTAACAATCTTCGTGATTTCAGGTCTTTCTTTTCGCCAAAGATAATCAATTTCGTCTTTTAGCTTTTGGTGTCCTTCTCTGGTAATAAGTTTAGTTTTCATATTGTTATAAATATTCTAAAGCTTTTTTAATCGCGTCTATTGTTGAAACTTTGAAGACTGGGGTGCTACTTGAGTCGACAAGTTCTCCGTATTCATTTTCTGTAAGTTGCCATTTATTCCTGAAAGATTGGGATAAAATGTATTCAAAAGCACTTCTTTCTAATCGTGTTAGTTTAAAGTTTGATTCCAAAGGGGCTGTTTTGTGGTCATAAACATCAATTCTCAGGTTTGGTGGAATAACTTCATCTAACTGCTTTTTGGTAGACTTAAGTTCTGATGCTAACATTCTAACAAGTAATTTGTGTTTAGGATTATCTATTTCATCAATCCAACTGGATTCATTTTTGGGTATCTTCTTAGGTATTGATTTTTTAGTCGCCTCTTCAGCAAAACATTGAATTAAAGCCTGATATTTTTCACCGGTTTTATTTCTTAGGCTTTGAGCTCTAGGCACACCTCTTTTATTTCCAAGCTTTGCAATGGTAGCAATGCTAAAATCATTCACGCCTCTTTCTAGCTGCTCTTCGCAAATTTGATAAATTATTTCTAAAGTTTCTTGTTTTTTGGAAGATGAATCCACTTTAAGTTTTTCTAATAGTTTATTAGGAGTCATTGTCGTCTTCATTTAAAAGGTTCTAGTTTTTAGATGTAGTTTATGGTGTTTACAGTTTGCCTAGGTAATACTTTTTCTCATTGTAGATCTAATGTCTTCATTGGTAGGGGTAATATAGACTAAGCAAGAGTTAGGGCTTTTATGATGCATTGCTTTTTGTATTTCAATTTGGTCTAACCCACTGCTTCTACAGCGATAACCAAATGCATGTCGATGACCATGTTCTGTTGTTCCTAACTCTTTTAAGCAAGTTAACCCTATTTTTTCGACTGCATTTTTATGAAGGCGTTGGAAATTTTTTATGGTTTCTGGTTCACCTGTTTTGTTTGTAAATGCGAATGGGTGAAAGTTAGTGTCTTTGGGCTCTACTCTTTGATATTTTAAATAATTCACCCATATTGATAAAAACTCTTTAGCTTTTTCAGGAGGGTTAAAAAAAACCTCGAAAAATGAATCTTTATTTGTCAGTAGAGGGGCCTTCCACCCTGCATGTAACCTCTCGGTAGATCTATAAGTGTTGCGAGGCTGGTAATTGGTCTCAGCGAGCAAGAACTCTTTTCTATTCTTATAGAAAGGATCTGGTGAGGCTCCGTTTGAAGGGTGATAAACTCTAACTAGGGCTTCATCCTGATTGTTAGGGTCCAAGGTTATATCAGAAGTGTAAATATGAAAAACCTCGCTTTTTCTAAGGCCTCCATAATTTAATAGCATGGTAATTGCCTGTGATTTAAAGTCATAATTCCCAGACCTTTCAAAACCTAAATATAATAGATTTTCAATTTGCTTTTCTGGAAAACGTATGACTTTTTCATTTTCAACTTTAGGGACTGAAATGTTTTGAACATATCGTGTTCTTTGGGCCAGAATTTGGGCGGTTTGCTTACTTGATAAATGATTTAAAAAAACATTTTTTTGTTTATTGTAGTAGGCGCACCAATTTAACCTTTCTTCATAACTGGTTGCCTTTTTAAAGGGGTTTACTCTTGATGTAGAGTACTCATCCTGAAGTGCAAGAAAGTCTGTGTAGCTGTTAATATGAAATAGAATATTATTTACATCACTTGCTTTTCTGGGTTTCCAGAATAGATCTAGGGGGTCATCTAGTGTGGAGTAATCAATAGAGCCTGTTAATAGAACGTCCCTGAAAGATTTAAGAAGCTCATATGCTTTATCATAATTTGGGCAAGAGTTAATGTATTCAATTAGTAGTTTTAAAGAAAAAGCCGCTCTTTCCTTCCATGATTCGCTTTTACCATTGAACCAAGCTAGGTATCTTAAGTGTGAAATTATGAGTCCTTTCTCGGTAAGAATTCCTGGCAACGCGAATGTTAAGCCACTTTCTGTATCTGTGTAATTAACACTAATTTTTTTGATAAATGGCATATACTATTTCTTTTCATCTCAGAGGTTAATTGAAGAATCATGCACCTACTATGTAACAATACATCATATATTGGATCTGAAATAGTATATAAAGTAGTGGGGTTATTATATATTTATGGGAAAAAGCAGCTAAGAGAAATTGATAGAAGGGTGCGCTATTTAGAGAAGCGTCTTGAGGCTTTTACTGTGGTGGATAGGTTGCCTGAAGATCAGTCTAGTGTTTATTTTGGTGCTTGGGTGACACTAGAAGATGATGATGAAAATATTAAGTTCTTTCGTATTGTTGGTCCTGATGAGTTAGATCACGATGCTAGTTATATAAGTATCGATTCGCCTATGGCAAAAGCCTTGTTGAAAAAACAAGAAGGCGATGAAATTGAACTTAAGTTGGCAACTGGCCTAGTGAATTATACGATCGAAAAAATAGAGTATAAGGCAATCCTGTAATGCAATTACGCTTTGGTATGGCGCAATGGCAGCACCCAGCTTGGGTGGCTTGGTTATATTCGCATCAAGGTGCAAGTAATCGGCGCTTAAGTGAATATGCAAAGTTCTTTGATACGGTTGAGGTCGGGAGTAGTTTTTATGCTGATTTAACACAAGATCAACTGCAAGTTTGGTTTGATCAGGTGCCTGATAATTTTCGTTTTGCATTTAAATTACCTCAATCCATTACGCATCGACTTGGTGTTTCTGATGAGGGTCAAGTGGTTAATAGTCTTACTAACTTCTGTGAATTATTAAGGCCGTTTTCTAACAAGTTGGGTCCTTGTATGATGCAGTTTCCCGAAGAAGTATCCCCTCTTTACTTTTCTAAAATTGAAGCTCTATGTCGAGCTTGGAATTTACCTACATCTTTGTCAGTTGAGGTTCGTAATCAAGCTTTTTTTAATAAATCTGAAGAAGAGACTGGTTTTCTTAGGTTGTTATCTGGAAATCAACATGATCGCGTTATTATGGATTCTCGCCCTGTATTTTCGACAGAAGCTTATTGTGAGAGCCTGTTAGATGCTCAGAAGAAAAAGCCAAGGGTTCCATGTCATCCCGTTGCAACTGGTCAGAATCCTATGGTGAGGTTTATTGGGCATCCAGACCTACCTCTAAATGATGCTTATCTTGATCAGTGGGCTAAAAAGTTAGTGCAGTGGCTACAGGAAGGGCGTGAACCTTATGTATTTGTTCACTCGTCTGACAATGTTGCGGCGCCTTTGCTAGCTGAAACCCTTGAGCAAAAAATAGCAGCGTTATTGCCTGCTTATGCCCCAAGACTTAGCTTACCAAGTAAGCCTGAGCAGCCTTTACTGCTTTGAGTAAATAAATGAACCTAGGAAAATAAGTTATGTACTCTCTTGTCTTTTATGTGCCTGAATCTCATCTTGAAGAAGTGAAAGAGGCTTTGTTTGATGTTGGTGCGGGGGCAATTGGAGACTATGAAGCCTGTTGTTGGCAAGTGAAGGGGCAAGGGCAGTTTCGGCCTAATGCAAATGCGAACCCTTTTATTGGAGTGAAAGGTGAGTTGGAAACCTTAGCTGAATATCGAGTCGAGATGGTATTGAAATTGTCTCTTAAGGAAGTTGCGATAAAGGCATTAAAAGCAGCTCACCCTTTTGAAGAGGTGGCGTACCACCTGATCAAAGTAGAGTCTTAAAAGGTTTTAAGTGGCGGCAAGAAATCTATCATAAGGGTTTCTTCGTGAAAGCCAAAGCTGCCTTTTTCTACATCCTCAAGGTAGAGCTTTAAAGTGCGAGTTATACTGTTGAAAGCCAACTCTTTCCAGGGAATGTCTTTGATATCAAATAGCGCAACTTCTGAGCTTTCTTCTGTGGTATGAAAATCAGCTTTTGGTAAATCAGCGAGATAGAAAAGATGTACCTGATCTATTTGAGGTATGCTGATCATACTAAAGGCTTGTCTGCATATTGCATGAGAGCCGCATTCTTCTAGTGTCTCTCTTAGGGCGCCGCTACTAGTTGATTCCTGGTTTTCCATGAAGCCTGCTGGAAGTGTCCAATAGCCCCGTCTTGGCTCTATGTCTCGTCGGCAAAGTAGAATTTTCCCTTGGTAGATAGGGATGGTGCCTGTGATTAATCTTGGATTATCGTAATCAATGTGATGGCATGCTGGACAAACTGCTCTTGGTCTATTGTCACCATCGGGAATAGAGAAGTTAACCTGAGTGCCACATTGTGGGCAAAAACGCTTTTTCTGTGTCATAGTATTAAGCTTCTCTCGCCGTATCCATTTGCTGATTAAATGTGTTTAAGTAGCCTGGCGTATTTAACGACCTTGTCTTCTATTTCTTGGATTTCAATAATATAGTCACCCACTTTTAGACTCATCTGGTTTTCTGGAATAAATTCCAGTGTTTCTATGATTAGGCCATTAAGTGTTTTTGGGCCATCAGTTGGTAAGGACCAGTCCAATGTTTTGTTGATTTCGCGTATATGGATTGAGCCATCAATGCGAAAAGAACCGTCATCTTGAGAGACTATTTCGTCTTCTTCATCTTGAGTAGGTTGGGTGAACTCACCAACAATTTCTTCGAGAACATCTTCAAGAGCCGCAATACCTTGAACATCTCCGTACTCATCTACTACTAGTCCCATTTGTTGGTGCTGCTTTTGGAAGTTAAGTAGCACTGTGTTTAGTGAGGTGCTTTCTGGGATAAAGTAAGGTTCAACGGTCGCTTTTAGTAGGGCGGCTTTGGACGGGTTAGGGTCACGTAAAAACATAGCGGCATGCCTTGCGTGAAGAATGCCGATTACCTTATTTATTTCGCCATTATATACCGGCATACGTGTATGACGCGTGCTGCAGATTTGAGCAATGATTTCGTCAATGGAGTCTTCAATATCAATTCCGACTACTTCGTTACGTGGCACCATGATGTCTTCTACTGACACTTTCTCCAAGTCTAGAATCGAAATGAGCATCTCTTGGTGAGCGGGTGGAATAAGCCCATTAGCTTCATTTACTATGGTTCTAAGTTCTTCCGTGCTCAATTTGTCATTACTGTTTTGATTCGCTTGAACACCCAATATGCGTAGTAGGCCGTTTGAAATAAAGTTAACTAATACAACTAATGGGTAGAGTAGCTTTAATAATACTGATAAGGCCCAAGAAGCAGGAAAGGCTATTTTCTCAGGGTGGATCGTTGCCATTGTCTTAGGTGTGACTTCGGCGAAAATGAGAATGACGAGTGTGAGTGAGGCGGTTGCGATAGCGACACCAGCATCACCCCAAATACGTACAGCAATGACAGTGGCAATTGCAGAAGCTAGGATGTTAACAAAGTTGTTACCAATTAAAATAACGCCGATAAGGCGGTCAGGCCTTTCAAGTAATTGGCTAACTTTTTTAGCTGACTTGTTCTTGTTTTTAACCAGGTTTTTTAAACGGTATTTGTTTATTGAAAGCATGCCTGTTTCAGAGCTTGAGAAAAAGGCAGAAAACAAAATCAAGAAGAAGAGTATTCCGAAAAGAATACTTAAGGGTATGTCGTTCAAAAAGGGTTGACCTCAGTTAATTTGATAAGTGGATTATTAGTTGTTCAATAGCCCCTGTCAAACCCCTAAACAACTAAATTTACTTGGTGAGAATGAATTGCAGCACTATGCTACTTCCGAAGTAGCCAAGCATAAGCAAAATAAAGCCACTTATCGTTAGCTTTACTGATAGTTGTCCGCGCCATCCAGCCCAGTGTCTTCCTACCAAAAGGCCTAAAAAGACGAGCCAAGATGCAATAGTAAAGAAGGTTTTATGGACTAGTTTTTGAGCAAACATATCATCGATAAAATAAAAGCCAGTGATTATCGTAATAGTGAGTAGAATAAAGGCGCACCAAATAAACTCAAACATGAGTCTTTCAAGTACCTGTAAAGGAGGTACTCTTAGTAGTTGGCGCAGCTTATGATGTTTAAGTTGATACTCTTGTAATGCTAATAAAATGCCAACACCACACGCTGCGGTGAAAAGGCTATAAGCAACCGCGGCGATGAGAATATGTGCTGAAGTGCCTAAAGAGTGAATGTGAAAAGGCTCTAATTGCCAAGGTTGAATGGCATTGAGGGCAATCACTAGGGCTGCTAAAGGGTAAGCAACGCACAATAGTAAGGATAAATCTTTGTTACGGTTACTGAACCATAATAAAGTATTGCCTATTAGTGCTATTAGCATTCCTATCAGTAAAAAATCAAAGCCATCTTTGTTTAAAAATAAAACAGACAAGGCGTAGACGTGAGCGGCAATGGATGCCGCCCCTAAAAATTGAGACCTTTTACTTTCTGGGCGCTTGTAATACATTGCACCAGCGGCAAAAGTTGAAAATGTGGCGAGCCAAAGTGTTAGCTGAATCATGAATCTCTTATGTCCAAAGAGTAAAGGTATAGGGTGTAACCCATTTATCCGTTATAATAGGGCCAATTTCATCTTGGATAAACCATATACTTGGTTTTTTCCTCACAGAGCAACATTTTGAGGCTAACATGTTCGACAATTTATCGAATCGATTGACCTCCTCGCTAGATCGTATCCGAGGACGGGCAAAGTTAACAGAAGATAATATCAAGGAAGTATTACGCGAAGTGCGTATGGCGCTATTAGAAGCCGACGTTGCTTTACCTGTCGTAAAGGCTTTTATAGATAGTGTAAAAGAAAGGGCTGTTGGAACTGAGGTTTCAAAAAGTTTAAGTCCTGGTCAAGTGTTCCTGAAAATTGTTAAGCAGGAACTTGAGAAGGTTATGGGTGAAGCGAATGATGAGCTTAACCTGAAAGCTAAGCCGCCAGCAGTAATTTTGTTGGCGGGTTTGCAAGGTGCGGGTAAAACAACCTCTGCAGCAAAACTGGCTCGTTATTTAAAAGAGCGCCATAAAAAATCTGTCGCGGTTGTGAGTGCTGACGTATATCGTCCAGCGGCGATCAAGCAGTTACAAACCTTGGCTAATGAAATTGGTGTGGACTTCATCGAGAGTGAAGCAACGCAAAAGCCAATTGATATTGCAAATAACGCCATTGATGAAGCGCGTAAGTCTCATAAAGATGTCTTGATTCTTGATACCGCGGGTCGATTAGCAGTTGATGAAGAAATGATGGCTGAGATTAAAGCCCTTCATACAGCTATCGATCCAGTTGAAACCTTGTTTGTTGTTGATGCAATGACAGGTCAAGATGCTGCGAATACGGCTAAAGCCTTTGGTGATGTGCTGCCTTTAACCGGTGTTGTATTGACGAAAACAGACGGTGATGCACGTGGTGGTGCTGCTTTATCTGTACGTCATATTACCGGTAAACCAATTAAATTCTTAGGTGTGGGTGAGAAAACGGAAGCTCTTGAGCCTTTCCACCCAGATCGTCTTGCTTCTCGTATCCTAGGTATGGGTGACATGCTTTCCTTAATTGAGGAAGCTGAGCAGAAAATTGATAAAACCAAGGCTGAAAAGCTAGCGGGCAAATTGCAGAAAGGTAAAGGCTTCGACTTAGAAGACTTTAAAGAGCAATTGCAGCAAATGAAAAACATGGGTGGCATGGGTGCCATGCTAGATAAGTTGCCTGGGATGGGTGGTCAAATGGCCAATATCCAAGACAAGGTTAATGATAAGATGTTTGTGCAAATGGAAGCTTTAATTAATTCCATGACAGCGCAAGAGCGTCGTAACCCAGATGTTATTAATGGCTCTCGTAAGAAGCGTATCTCAGCGGGTGCTGGATTGCAGATTCAAGATTTGAATCGCCTATTGAAGCAGCATAAACAAATGCAAAAAATGATGAAGAAGTTTAGCTCTAAGTCAGGCATGAAGAAGATGATGCGTGGTATGGGTAGTATGATGCCGGGTGGTTTTCCTGGTGGTGGCATGCCAAAAATGTAAAATACCTGCGAAAACCTTTATTCGTGTTGTATTACAAGAAAACGGCTGCTTTTTTAAGTGGCCGTTTTTTTTATGTCTTTTTATTCCAAAAGCTTGTTATAAAAGGGATCCTAAGTTCAAACCTCCATCTTGTTGCGGCTGATGATAAAATATTCAGCTTCAAATGCAGATGCCTCTTTTGTTTTTCTGTCGAATCGACTAGAATATGCCGCCTTCTTGAATTCCGACCTAATTTTGGGTGAATCAAGAAGAGTTTTCGTTAAGCAATAAGGAACCGATTATGGTAACTATTCGTCTTTCTCGTGGAGGCTCTAAGAAGCGTCCTTTCTATCACTTGAATGTGGCTGATAGCCGTCGTGCACGTGATGGTCGTTACATCGAGCGTCTTGGTTTCTTTAACCCTGTTGCTCGCGGTCAAGAAGAACGCCTACGCATCGATTTAGATCGCGTTGACCATTGGGTTGGTCTTGGTGCTCAGCTTTCTGATCGTGTTGCTCAGTTAGTTAAAGATGCTAAAAAAGCCGCTTAATTATTGAGGTAACTATGTCTGCGATTAAACAAGCAGCCGCTCCAGAGCAACCGCTTGCTGTCGGACGCATTACTTCGGTATACGGTGTAAAAGGGTGGGTGAAGATTTATTCACACACTGATCCAATTGAGGGCATTTTTAAATATTCTCATTGGTGGCTTAAAACCCGTACAGGGTGGCAAGCAATAGAGTTAAATCAAGGGCGACTTCAGGGTCGTGGTTTGGTTGCTGCGGTTAAAGGATATACAGATCGCGATCTTGTTAAAGAGATTTGTGGCTTGGATATCTATATCGAAGCACAAGATCTTCCTGATCTTGATGAAGGTGATTATTACTGGAGTCAGTTAGAAGGTCTTAAAGTGATCACTGAAGAGGGTGTCCTCTTAGGTAAGGTTGCTCAAATGATGGAAACAGGCGCTAATGATGTGCTTGTTGTTCGTGCTTGTGAAGGTAGTCTTGATCGTGAAGAGCGATTGATTCCTTATGTACCAGATATGTATGTTTTAAATGTAGATTTGAAACAAGAGCAAATGCTGGTTAATTGGGATCCAGAGTTTTAAACGCAGACTCGAGGTATTAAGTGCAGATTAGTGTTATTTCTCTATTTCCTGAGATGTTTCAGGCCATTACCCAGCATGGTGTAACAGGCAGAGCAGTTAAATCAGGTTTGGTAGATATTAACTTCTTTAATCCGCGTGATTTTACCCATGACAAGCATAAGACTGTCGATGACAGGCCTTATGGTGGTGGTCCAGGGATGCTGATGAAAGTTCAGCCTCTCAAAGATGCGATTGCGGCAGCACGTAGTGTTAGTCCAAACGCAAAAGTAATTTTTCTGTCCCCTCAAGGGCGTACGCTGACACAGGAAGGCGTGCAATACCTAGCTAAACAAGCAGAACTTGTTCTGGTAGCTGGGCGTTATGAAGGCGTTGACGAACGTTTAATTCAATCTGAGATTGATGAAGAATGGTCAGTCGGTGACTTTGTTCTAAGCGGTGGTGAGTTGCCAGCAATGGTGTTAATGGATTCTGTGTTTCGCATGGTTCCAGGAGTGTTAGGTAAAATGGCGTCAGCTGAAGAAGATTCTTTTTCAGATGGATTGCTAGATTGTCCACACTATACTCGTCCCGAGGTACTAAATGAGGCGCCTGTTCCGCCGGTACTGCTTAGTGGAAACCATGAGGAGATAAGACGTTGGCGTTTAAAACAGAAGCTCGGAAGAACTTGGCAACGCCGGCCAGACCTTTTGCAAAACCTTGAGTTGGACAAGGAACAGCAGAAGTTGTTGAAAGAGTTTATTCACGAGACTGAAGATTCAACCTCGGCAGAGTAGGAATCGTGAACTCGTTGGGCTGGGAAGATGTTCTCAGCCAGACGAGAAACCAAATCATTGGGAGTCAAATCCATGAGCAACAAAAATAAAGTGATTCAGCAAATTGAATCAGCACAAATGACTAAAGAAGTCCCAGCCTTCGGACCTGGTGACACTGTAGTTGTTCAAGTTAAAGTTAAAGAAGGTACACGTGAGCGTCTACAGGCCTATGAAGGTGTTGTAATCGCAAAACGTAACCGTGGTCTTAACTCTGCATTCACTGTTCGTAAGATTTCGAACGGTATTGGTGTAGAGCGTGCGTTCCAAACGTACAGCCCAATCGTTGAGAGCATCGAAGTGAAACGTCGCGGTGATGTTCGTCAAGCGAAGATTTACTACCTACGTGAACGTTCTGGTAAGTCTGCTCGTATCAAAGAGAAATTGGCTAAACGCTAATCTCTTTAAAAAAGGCGACCTAGGTCGCCTTTTTTTATGGAACTTTTACATGGATTCATGGCCTAATAAGCATCTTTCGGATGTTTGGATTTAGAGGTTTTCATGAAGAAAATGTTAGGTTTCATTAAACAAACGCTTGTTCTGAGTGTTTTGTTGCAATCAATGCATGCTTTGTCAGCAGAGAGTGATACAAGTAATGCCATTTCGAATATAAAAAATAATATCAGTAAAAGCCTGCCTCAATATCAAATTAAATCGATTGAAGCTCATGAGAAATCTGGCATGTATACAGTTCAGCTAGACTCTGGCCCTGTTCTTCATGCAACGCCGAATGGACAATACTTTATTGTTGGTGACCTTTATCGTGTGGAACCAGAGGGTCTGGTAAATGAAACTGAAGAAGCTAAACTGGCTCAGATAGAAGTTTTACCACAAAACGAAATGGTAATTTACCCAGCACAAGGTGAAGAGAAAGCG
This sequence comes from Marinomonas sp. S3726, assembly GCF_000967665.1. Classification (NCBI taxonomy): domain Bacteria; kingdom Pseudomonadati; phylum Pseudomonadota; class Gammaproteobacteria; order Oceanospirillales; family Oceanospirillaceae; genus Marinomonas; species Marinomonas sp. S3726. The sequence goes on from NZ_JXYC01000016.1 coordinate 34,633, forward strand.
CATGTAACAGTGTTCACTGATATTTCATGTGGTTACTGTCGTATGCTGCATAAAGAAGTGCCTGAATTAAACGAAATGGGTATTACTATTCGATATTTAGCTTTCCCTCGTGCAGGTATCGGTTCTGAACCTTACCAACAAATGGTAAGTATTTGGTGTTCTGACGATCCTAACGAATGGATGACACGTGCTAAATCTGGTCATAAAGTGCCACAAAATAACTGTGAAAACCCAATCGCTAAGCAATATGGTTTAGGTCAGTCTATTGGTGTGCGTGGAACTCCAAGCCTAGTTTTAAGTACGGGTGAATTTATCCCAGGATATCTACCAGCAGCAGAATTAGCGGCTAAATTGGGCTTATAACCCTCACTTTTTCTTCCTTTCTATGAAAGCCATTCATGCCAAGATGAATTAAGCGTTTTAGTCAGACAAACTGCCTGATTAGAACGCTGGCTTTGTCTGCTTCTGGCGTTATAATAGATTCAATTTTTTATCATAGATGTGCAATGACGCATCTAAATAACGTTAGCACTGTGGGGTACTATTTTGAAACCGGTAAAAGTCGGAATTTGTGGGTTGGGAACTGTGGGTTCCGGAAGTTTTAACATCCTTCGTAACAACGCAGAAGAAATTACACGACGTGTTGGCCGTAGCATTGAGATTGAGCAAGTGGGTGCTCGTCGTGATAATGCTTCTGTTGATACTTCTGGTGTAAATATTACCCGTGATATTTTTGATGTAGCGAACAATCCAGAAATCGATATTGTGATTGAGCTAATCGGTGGAACCACGGTAGCAAAAGACTTGGTATTAACTGCGATTGAAAATGGCAAACATGTGGTAACAGCTAACAAAGCTTTGATTGCAGAATATGGCAATGAAATCTTTGAAAAAGCACAAGCTAAAGGTGTAATGGTTGCTTTTGAAGCTGCTGTCGCTGGCGGCATGCCAATTATTAAAACAGTACGTGAAGGTTTGTCTGCCAATCGTATTGACTGGTTAGCTGGTATCATCAATGGTACTGGTAACTTCATCATGACTGAAATGAGTGAGAAAGGTCGTGCATTTGATGATGTGCTAGCTGAAGCACAAGCACTAGGTTATGCCGAAGCGGATCCAACTTTTGATGTTGAAGGTATTGATGCTGCACACAAGCTGACTATCCTTGCTTCCATTGCTTTTGGTATTCCTCTGCAATTCGAACGCACTTACACTGAAGGTATTAGCCAGATCACAGCACAGGATGTGAGCTTTGCAAGCGAACTAGGGTATTACATTAAGCACCTTGGTATTGCTCGTCGCACTCAAAAAGGTGTTGAACTGAGAGTGCATCCAACTTTGATCTCTAAAAAGCAGTTATTAGCTAATGTAAATGGCGTAATGAATGCTGTTATGGTCCAAGGCGATGCTGTCGGACCTACTTTGACTTATGGTGCAGGTGCGGGTGCTTTACCAACAGGGTCTTCTGTTGTGGCTGATGTGATCGATGTGGCTCGTACATTAACGGCTGATCCTGATAATCGTGTTCCACATTTGGCTTTCCAAGCAAATGCTTTATCTGACCTAAAAGTTCTGCCAATTTCAGAAGTGGAATGTGGTTATTTCTTAAATATGACAATTCAGGATAGAGCAGGTGTTCTAGCGAACATTACTCAGCTTTTATCAGAAAACGGCATCAGCATTGAGTCTGTTATTCAGCGTGAGCGTGATGATATTGAACTTGTTTCGCTTGTTGTAATGACTCACACAGTGAAAGAATCAAATATGAATGCGGCGATTGCAGCAATCGAAGCCTTGCCTGATGTGGCGGGTAAAGTTCAGCGTATTCGTGTTGAGAGCTTAGCTTAAGTTACCAAGTGAATTGTCAGTTTAGTTTTATAGAGAAAAGATTATGAAATACATATCCACTCGTGGAGATGCACCAGCACTGTCATTTGGTGATGTTTTATTAGCGGGACTTGCTAATGATGGTGGCTTGTATGTGCCAGAAGAATTACCAAAATTTAGCCAAGAAGAAATTGCTTCTTGGGCTGACCTTAGTTACCAAGAACTTGCATTTAAGGTGATGTCTCCTTTTGTTGCAGGTGAAATTCCAGATGATGAATTTCGTCGTATGATTGATGAAGCCTATGCAGGTTTTGATCATAAAGCGGTTGCGCCTATGGTGCAGACGGATAACAACGAATGGGTGTTAGAGTTGTTCCGTGGCCCAACTTTGGCGTTTAAAGATTTTGCTTTGCAGTTACTTGGTCGCTTGATGGATTATGTACTAAGTCAACGTAAAGAAGAATTGGTTATCCTTGGTGCTACCTCTGGTGATACAGGGTCTGCTGCGATTGAAGGTTGTCGTCATTCTGATCACCTTAAAATCTTTATTTTGCATCCTTATCAGCGTGTTTCTGATGTCCAGCGCCGTCAAATGACCAGTGTTATCGATGATAATGTTTTCAATATTGCTGTGAAGGGTAATTTTGATGATTGTCAGGGCATGGTTAAAAACAGCTTTGCTGATCAGTCTTTCTTGAATGGCGGTAAACTTGGCGCGGTAAACTCCATCAACTGGGCGCGTATTATGGCTCAGATTGTTTATTACTTCTCCTCGGCTTTATCTGTTGGTGGGCCTCATCGTAAAGTGTCTTTCTCGGTACCGACAGGTAACTTTGGTGATATTTTTGCGGGTTATCTTGCTAAGCAAATGGGCTTGCCTGTTGATCAGCTTGTGGTTGCGACTAACCAAAACGATATTCTGCACCGTGTTATTGCTGAAAATGACATGAGTCGTCAGTCTTTGAATGTTACCTTATCGCCAAGTATGGATATCATGGTTTCAAGTAACTTTGAGCGTTTATTGTTTGATGCTCATGGTCGTGATGGTGAGTCTATTAAAGACCTGATGGCTCGCTTCAATCAAGGTGATGTGTCGCTAAGTGATGAAGCTTGGTCTTTTGTTAAATCAAACTTCGACAGCTACAAAGTTGATGATGCACGTACTTGTGAGGTTATCAAACAAGTATTTGATGATACTCAATACCTACTAGATCCTCATACTGCAATTGGCTTAGATGCGGCACGTCATTGCTGGAAAGATAAGTCTGTGCCTATGATTACTTTGGCAACAGCTCATCCAGTTAAATTCCCTGAAGCGGTTGAAAAGGCAGGTTGTGAGTCACCTAAACTGCCAGACCATATGGCTGATTTGTTCGAGCGTGAAGAAGCTTATGAAGTGCTAGATAATAGCCTTGAAGATGTACAAGCTTTTGTTACTAAAAACATTTAATTAAATGTTTTATAAAGGCCTTACTCCATTCGAGTAAGGCCTTTTTTAATGCCTTACTAAAACGAAACATCTCCTTTTGTTACTTTCTTAAAGATAATGACACAGTTATGAATATCATTTTGTTAGACCCTAAGCAGGCAATTGATGCCCATCGTTATCAGCTCGATTCTCGTCAAGCAGAGCACCTAAATAAGGTGATTAAAGCTGAATCTGGCGACAAATTACGAGTCGGTATTATTAATGGGCTTATGGGGGAAGCGAAATATTTAGGGGAGAATAGTGAAGGGTTTGGTGAAGTTGAGATTATCCATTTAACGCAGCAAGCCCCAAAACCTTTGCCTCTTACCCTAGTATTAGCACTGCCACGTCCCAATATGCTCAAGCGTACTTTGTTGAATATCAGTGCTATGGGAGTAAAAAAAATTATCCTGTTGAATTCAGCTAAAGTAGAGAAAAGTTATTGGCAATCACCTGTATTAAAGGCTGATAACTTACAGCGTATCTTGCTAGAGGGATTAGAGCAGGCGCGAGATACTCACTTGCCAGAGTTGCAAATGATGACCCGTTTTAGACCTTATGTTGAAGACCTATTACCCAGAGAGATGGCCGGTAAGTTAGCTTTATTAGCCCACCCTTATCAAGCAGATGATTGTCCGATTAACCTCACTCAAGAAAGTATTCTCGCCATAGGGCCAGAGGGTGGCTGGAATGAGTTTGAAGTGAGCAAATGGCACGAAGCAGGCTTTAAAAGTGTACACCTTGGTGAGCGTATTTTGAAAGTAGAAACTGCTGTGCCTGTTTTATTATCCAGACTCTACCCTGCTTAACCTGATGGTAATTAAAGCTAACCAAAGACAATCGTTTTTTAGAGGAGTATTAAATGAGTAAGAAAATACTACACAGACCTGTTCTGGAAAGTCATCAAAGCTTCTCTTCAGCGATTCCTTTGACTATGCAGCGTATCTTACAGACACGAAATATTACTAACGAATCAGAGCTGGAATATCGATTGGCCGGTTTATTAAGGCCTAATGAGTTAATGGGGCTCATACCTGCGGTAACTATTTTGGCAGATGCAATTGAAGCTGGTGAAAAAATTCTAATCGTAGGTGACTTTGATGCAGATGGTGCGACAAGTACTAGTTTAGGGGTTTTAGCTATGCAAGCTATGGGGGCTATTGATCCAGAGTTTTTGGTGCCAAATCGATTTGAATATGGCTATGGACTAACACCAGAAATTGTTGAGGTAGCTCAAGAAAGTCAGCCTGCTGTATTAGTGACAGTAGATAACGGCATTTCAAGCATTGAGGGGGTGAGAGTCGCCAAATCATATGGCATGAAAGTGGTGGTTACGGACCACCATTTGCCAGGTGATGAGCTACCGGAAGCAGATGCTATCGTAAACCCAAATCAGCATGGATGTGGATTTGATAGTAAAGCGATGGCGGGTGTTGGTGTGATCTTTTATGTGATGAGCGGACTTCGTGCAGAGCTTAAAGCGCGCCATTGGTTTGAATTACAGCATATCCCAGAGCCACGTATGGCAGATTATTTAGATTTAGTTGCTTTAGGGACGGTTGCGGATGTTGTGCCGTTAGACGCTAATAATCGCATTTTGGTCAAACAAGGCCTGCAGCGCATTCAAGCAGGTCACGCGCGTCCTGGTATTTTGGCTTTACTTGAGGTTGCTAATCGTGATGTTAGCCAAATTAAAGCATCTGATTTGGGTTTTGCAGTAGGGCCAAGATTAAATGCAGCTGGGCGTTTGGACGATATGTCCTTAGGTATAGCTTGCTTGTTGACTTCTAATACTCAGCAAGCAAAGCGTTTGGCACAAGAACTTGATCAACTTAACCGTGAACGCAAAGATATAGAGTCTGAAATGAAACAGCAGGCTGAGTTCGTGCTCGAGAAGTTGGTGGCGGATGAACAAGATTTACCGAATGGCATGTGCTTTTACGATGAAACCTGGCATCAAGGTGTTATCGGGATTCTAGCGTCGCGCATGAAAGATAAGTGTTATCGTCCTGTGATTGCCTTTGCCAAGGTGGATGACGAGGAAATAAAAGGTTCAGCACGCTCTATTCCGGGTTTGCATATACGTGACGCTTTAGATTTATTGGCAAAATGGCATCCCCATTTACTGAGTAAGTTTGGTGGTCATGCCATGGCGGCAGGGATGAGTATTAAAGAAAAGCATTATGCAGAATTTGCTCAAGCCTTTGATGAGGTCGTGACCGAACTTGTTAACCCTAATGATCTTGAAGACTGTTTATTGACTGATGGTGGTCTTAGGGCTGAAGACTTCAGTTTGAGCTTTGCTGAGATGATTCGACAATGTGGGCCATGGGGGCAAATGTTTCCTGAGCCAGTCTTTGATGGTGTGTTTGATGTTATTCAACAGAGAATTGTAGGGCAAAAACACTTAAAACTTTTGTTAAGAGAGCCAAATGAAGGTTTGTTACTTGATGCTATCGCCTTCTTTATCGACTTAACGCTCTGGCCTAATAATGCAGAGCAAGCAAGGGTGGTGTTTAAGCTCGATATTAATGAGTTTCGAGGGCAGCGTAATATTCAATTGTTAGTGGATTACATTGAAGCGGTATAACAATCTGTCGGTTTGAGCTTTAGCAATTAATCCCGAGTAATATCGGTTTGATTATGCAGTAAGCTGCCTATTTGAACTGATTCTAAGGTACAATGGCTTACCCTAAATCACGATCTACTTACTGTTGGAGTTAATTCATGACTGCATTGGTTCTTGATGGCAAATTATCTGCTGAAGAAACCGAAACCCGTCTAAAAGCCCAGGTTACTGAGCTTAAGAAACGTACTGGTGGAACCCCTATCTTGGCAACAATCTTAGTGGGTGGCGATCCTGCGTCTGCGACTTACGTTAAAATGAAAGGTAACGCTTGCCGCCGAGTAGGAATGGACTCAATGGCAATTGAATTGCCTGAAGAGACGTCTACAAATCAGCTTCTTGCTACTATCAAAGAGTTAAATGAAAACTCAGATGTGCATGGTATCTTGTTGCAACACCCTGTACCGCCTCAAATCAATGAACGTCTGTGCTTTGACGAAATTGCAGCACATAAAGATGTGGATGGCGTAACTTGCCTTGGCTTTGGTCGCATGGCGATGCAAGAGCCTGCATATGGCTCAGCAACACCTGCTGGCATTATGCGCTTACTAGAGCATTATGATATTGATTTAGCTGGTAAACATGTTGTCGTTGTTGGTCGAAGCCCTATTTTGGGTAAGCCTATGGCTATGATGATGTTGAATGCCAATGCGACAGTGACAATTTGTCACTCACGTACTCAAGACTTGCCAAGTTTTGTGAAACAGGCTGACGTTATTGTTGGTGCTGTTGGTAAGCCTGAATTAATTAAAGCTGATTGGATCAAAGACGGCGCAGTTGTTGTTGATGCTGGCTATCACCCAGGTGGTGTTGGTGATATAGAGTTAGGACCTTTAGTTGACAGGGTTGCTGCTTATACCCCAGTGCCTGGTGGTGTGGGTCCAATGACAATTAATACTCTTATCTTGCAAACGCTCGAATCTGGTTTGAAGCAGTTAAATAATTAAGTCAGTTAAAGAGAGAGCGCTTATAGGCGAGTTGCTCTTTCTTTATGCTTGTTATGGTGATTGTAATTTATCTAATTGATGCCATATAGAGTAATAAGTTTAGAAATATAGCTAAGCCGCATCAAAAGTGCGGCTTACTTGTAAGTAAGCATAGGCTTTACTTATTGAATTAATAACAGTTAAGGGTTAGGGGTTTTCATGTCGACTGAAATGCTTAAAGATGCATTGGACTTTGATCTTATTGCGGATGTGTTTGTAACTGAGTCTATTGGGGCTTCACCAGCAGAATTACATGGCCAACTATGTGGTTATCTTGCCTCAGGCGTGACTTTATTGCTGGAAGATTGGATCGCGATGGTGGTTGAATTTTGTGATATAGAAAGCTGGAAAGAAGAAGCGAGTCGAGATGCCATTGTCGAACTTTATACAGCGACACAAACATTGTTTGCCAATGGCGAGTATGCATTAGATCCTGTGATAGCTGATGAAGATTCAAACCTAAGTGATCGTGGTGTTACTTTGGCAGAATGGGCGCATGGCTTCTTGGCGGGTTATGGTTTGTCAGGGCAAAAAAAGAATTTGTCTGATGATACGACGCAAGTATTACGTGATTTTGCCAATCTATCTGGTATGAAGGGTGAAATGCGCGAGTTAGAAGACAGTAATGACAATGAGAAAGATCTTACTGAGCTGATTGAATATGCCAGATTGTCTGCCATGATGCTGTATTCAGAGCACCATGAAGTACAGCCACAAGATAAAAATAATCAAACAAAGATACATTAAGTCCTAATTGAACTAGGTGTAGAGCAGCCAAAAAATACTGCTCTTTGTTGTTTCTATTATCCATCTAACTGAGAGGTGAAAATGAATTTGCCGATTGTCAATTTCCAAGCTCGTCGTCAATTATTACAAGCAAAATTACCAGAAGGATTTGTTGCCATTGTGCGAGCAGGTGAATTATGCACTCGTAACAGTGATTGTGATTTCGAATTTCGACCAAATAGCCACTTCTTTTATTTGACTGGTTATGCAGAGCCTGGCGCTTATGTATTGATTAACAAAACTCAATCTATCTTATTTAATCTACCAAAAGATCCTGAGAAGGAGCAGTGGGATGGATTTCGCCATGGGGTCCAAGGCGCGGTTGAAAGCTTTGCGTTTGACAAGGCTTTTCCCTTAGAAGATATGGATGAGCAAATCACTAACTTATTAGATGGTTGTCAGTCAGTTTGGTTTGACTTCTCAGATGATGTTTTACAGCAGCAAATAGTAAATTGGCAACAAAGCTTGGCTAAAAAAGTACGCCAGGGTGCTCAAGCGCCAGCTCAGTTTAACCAGTTAGCGAGCCTTCTAGGTGAAATGCGTCTGGTTAAGGATGCAGAAGAAATCGTCTTAATGGAACAAGCGGCTCAAATTAGCGTGAAAGCTCACCAACAAGCTATGCAGGCCGTTAAGCCAGGTATGAAAGAGTATGAACTTGAAGCTGAGCTAAATTATTGCTTTATGAAGTCAGGCTCAAGAACACCCGCTTACAATAATATTGTTGCTTCTGGCAGCAATGCTTGTACTTTGCATTACATAGAAAACAACGCAGAGATTAAAGATGGTGATTTAGTCTTAATTGATGCCGGTTGTGAATTAGGGTTTTATGCTTCCGATATTACTCGCACCTTCCCTGCCAATGGTAAGTTCTCTGAACCGCAAGCAGCGCTCTATAATCTAGTGTTAAAAGCACAAAAAGAAGCGATTGATGCCGTAGTAGTAGACGCTAAATACACAGACTTTCATGATGTAGCAGTGCGTGTATTAAGCCAAGGCCTAATTGAACTAGGGCTGCTGCAAGGTGAATTAGAAAGCGTGATAGAAGATAAGACTTATCGCGATTTTTATATGCACAACACTGGGCATTGGATTGGTATGGATGTTCATGATGTGGGGGCTTATAAAATCGAAGCTGAATCTCGCCCACTTGTCCCTGGTATGGTCGTTACCGTTGAACCAGGTTTGTATGTCTCGAAAGACAATATGCAAGTAGATGAGAAGTGGCGTGGCATCGGTATACGTATCGAAGATGATGTTTTAGTGTCTGAATCTGGTCCTGTTATTCTGACTCATGGCCTTGCACGTGATATTGAAGAAATTGAAGCCTTGATGCAGAAGCACTAATTTTAATATTAAATAAATTGGGTAGGAGATTGGCCTAATGACAGCAGATATCTTAATTGTTGGTGGTGGTCTAGTGGGCGCATCCTTTGCGTTAGCTCTAGCAAGCCATAACCAAGAGTTAAACATTTGTATGGTGGAGTCTATAGAAGCTTCATCTGAATCTCAGCCAAGCTTTGATGATAGATCAACGGTTTTAAGTAAATCCAGTGCGAATATTTTTGCTGATATGGGGCTCTGGCCTCATTTAGCTAATCTAGTCGCACCTATTCAGCATATTCATACATCAGAAAGAAAGCAATTTGGTATGTCTCGATTACATGCTGATGATTATGATGTTGAAGGCATGGGTTATGTTGTGGATAACAAAGGCCTAGGTACACAGCTTTATGCACAATTAAAAACCTTCTCTAACGTTCAAATTCTATCTCCAGCCAAAGTGGTGGGTTTGCAACCTAGAGAGTCAGACTATCAGGCAGATATCTTAGATCTAGAAACAGGTATTAAAACCGATTATCAAGTTAAGTTAGTGGTTATGTGTGATGGCGGTCGTTCTGACTTAGCTAAGCAATTAGGCCTAAGTTATCAAGTAAAGACATACCAACAAGCAGCACTCATAGCCAATATTGAGCTTCAACAGCCACATCAAGGTTGGGCTTATGAACGCTTTGCCAAGCAGGGGCCGATTGCCATGTTGCCTTTACTTAGCTTTCAAGGAAGAGCCAGATCTGCACTAGTTTGGACTACAGCTATGCAATCCATTGATGAACGAATGGCGCTTTCTGATGCTGACTTTTTGTCAGAGTTACAAGCTGAGTTCGGGCATAGATTAGGCCGTTTCAAAACGGTTGGAGAAAGAGCCTATTATCCGCTCAAAATACAAAAGGCCAATGAACTTGTTCGCTCTCGGTTGGCTGTTTTAGGTAATGCGGCCTATACACTTCATCCTGTTGCAGGCCAAGGCTTTAACCTTGCTTTAAGAGGGGTGGCTTTACTTGCCCATAATGTCTTGTCGAGCATCGCGAAGGGTGAGGATATTGGAGTACTGTCAAATCTACATCAATTCGCTGACGAACAAGAGAAAGATGCACAACGAATTCAAACAGCGAGTCATGGTTTAGTCTCTGTTTTTGCTTATCAAAACCTTCCTGTTCGCCTTTCCCGTAATTTAGCCAATCTCGCCTTAGATCACTGCCCTCTAGTTAAAGGAAGCTTTGCGCGTGCAGCTATGGGGCTAGATGTACATAAGCCTACACACAGAACAAAAAACGCCACTCATTAATACTTTACAAGGTGAAAGAATGAAAAAATCCTATGATGTTATCTTGGTAGGTGCCGGTATGGTGGGAGCTTTAACCGCTAATCTGCTTGCTCAGCAAGGTTTTAGTGTGGCCTTGGTGGATAAAGGTAATGGTCAATGCCAATTGTCAGAATTTCCCTATTATGACTCAAGAGTGAGTGCGGTTTCCCGACATTCAAAAGCCTTAATAGAGCAAAGCGGAGCTTGGCAGTTAATGGATGCTGAACGTTTGACGCCATACCATGATATGAACGTTTGGGATGGATTAGGTACGGGAGAAATTGCTTTTAGTTGTGATGATGTTCATCTAGACGAGCTAGGTCATTTGGTTGAAAACCAGGTTTTGAATCAAGCTTTGTTAACTCAACTAGAAAGCCATAATAAGTTAGTTGATTGCTTTTTTGCCTCTTCTGTTAGTCATTATGAAAAGCAAGATGAAGTTATGTTGGTTAGCTTGGAGGGAGGCCCAAGGTTAACGGGACAGTTAGTGGTGGCTGCTGATGGGGCAAATTCTTTGATACGTGCTCAAGCACAAATTGAGACAAAAGAATGGGATTATCAACATAACGCGATTGTAGCGACAATTGAACTAAATAAAAGTCATGAAAATACAGCATGGCAAAGTTTTGGTGAAGAAGGCATTTTAGCAATATTGCCTATGCCTAATTTTGAAGGCCGTCATTTTGCATCAATTGTTTGGTCTGTTCCTCCCAATGAAGCAGAAGCCTTATTATTACTCAGTCCAGAGATGTTTTGTCAGCGTTTGAATTATGCAATCTCGAATGAGTTTGAGGTGTTAAGTCTCATTAGTAAGCCTATTTCTATTCCTTTAAGGCAAAGGCATGCTTTGCAATATGCACAGTCTGGTGTTGCGTTAATTGGTGATGCGGCTCACACCATACACCCTCTCGCAGGCCAAGGTGCAAATTTAGGTTTTGCGGATGCTGGTGCTTTGGTTGATGTTTTGAGTAAAGCAAAGGAAAGAGGCGAATCCTTATCTAATGACAGAGTGTTAAGGCGATACCAAAGAGCCAGAATGTCTGACAATATCCGTATGTCTGCCAGTATGGAATTTTTTAAGCGTTTATATGAAACACAAAACCCTCTAGCTGTTTTTGCTCGAAATAAAGGAATGGGCTGGATGAATAATCAAAGGCTTGTTAAAAATCATATCATTAGTTTGGCACTGGGCTGACATGTGATTTTCTTGCAAAATTACTGTCAGTTATATGAAAAGCAATTGTGTGACTTTTGTAAGCTTTATGTGAAATTTCATTAAACAGAAATGATAACGACTAGCATTTTCATTATGGATGCGCTACTTTATGACGGTTCACTTTTCTCATCGCTAACTTGTTGAGTAAGTACATTTAATTCTTTGTGTCAGAGGCCATCATGTCATTCAAACCTTTTGCTCTTGCTACACTTGTTACTTCTATCGGCTCTAGTGCTGTTTTCGCCGGTGAAGTGTATAACGAATTTCCAGTGACTGTTGCAGGCTACCAAGGTAGTGCAACTTCATCTGTGTCTTATAGCGGTCAAGCTGCGAGACACGTTATTCATAATTCTTTGAAAAAAACGATTTCTAAAGGACAAGGTAAGCAGGATGCTGATCAAGCCGCTAAATTAGCGCTTTATTTTGAAGCAAAAGATGCTGATAGAGCCATTTTAGACCCTGTATCTAAAGATGGTTTTGCAATTAAGCAAACTACCGTTGGTGAAATCTCTAAAGGCAAGAACCTATCTTCAAAAGCCTATAAAGGTGCTGTAACTGCTTGGCCAGGTAATATGACTGGTCAAGAAGTGCTAGAAGATATGATAGCTAAAGCCGCTAAGGTGAAAGGTGGTTTTGATCCTGTAAATGGCTACGACTACACTCAGCTAATTTCTAAATTCACCATGGGTGCGGTTTTCTATAACCAAGCTGTAGATGGCTATTTAGACGAAAAACTAAATAACAGCAAAAAAACCAATGATAAAGCTTACAAAGAAGGGGCTGCATACTCTGCAAAAGAGCATTATTGGGATGAAGCTTTTGGTTATTTCGGTGCACCAGCTCACGCTCTAACACTAGATGCTAAAAGCTTGTACGGTATTGCTAAGAAAGACCCTAAGTATTTCTCAGCAGCTGATTATAACAAAGATGGTGTTGTCGATCTTAAAACCGAAATGGTTTATGCACACGCATACTATGCTGCCGGTTCTGATAAATCAGGCAAAACTAACTACTTAAATAACATCGTAAGTGCATTCTACGATGGCCGTGCATTAATTCATGATGCTCAGGGTACTAAACTTGACCAAGCTCAGATGGCTAAGTTAAATGATTATGTGAATACTATTCGCGTAAACTGGCAGCAAGTGATTGCAGAAGCGGCGTTTAAATATGCTGGTTCTGTGTATAAAGACCTTGATAAGTTAAGTGTAATCCAAGAAGCAAATGGTGATGTGACTAAAGCATACCGTGCTTATGCAAAACATTGGGGTGAGCTAAAAGGTTTTGCTATGGCATTACAAGTTGGCGGTGAAGATCTAGGTGAAACAGCGGTTAAATTGAATCGCTTAACTGGTTTTAGCCCAGTATTACTTGGTGATACACAAGTGATTGCTCGTAATGTTAAAGGTGAGTTTGTACAGTCTTCAAGCATTTCAATGGAAGAGTACAAATTACACATGATGAAGATTCAGTTGCTATTGGCTGAGCGCTTTAACCTGAAAGCTCGTTCAAATGATGTTCTTGCAGGTATGGATGACTTAGCAGCTAAACTTAGCTCTTCAACTTCTATCGAAAACGACTAATAGACATTAGTTGTTTATCTTAGTTAGTCTGTTTAAGGCTAACTAAGAGAGTATGAGATTATGCTGTAATGGAAGTATTCTGGAATGAGTATTGGCAAACACTTTTTGGGGATCTAATTAGCCCTCAAAAGAGAGTGTCATTAGCTTATTTAGTAAGTGCTTTCATTATAGCGATTTTATGTTTAACCCTTTTTAGTAAGCTTTCCATAAAAAACGCTCTGCGTCATGTCTTTCAGGCCAAAGTTTGGCTATCTGCAACTGCATTTGCTGACTATAAAACCTTAGTCATTAATGCCTTTGTTCTTAAGTTAATTTCACCTTTTTTATTAGCTAAGATGCTGGTTGCTATCTGGTTGTTTGAGCAATGGCATTGGTTAATGCCTGATAAACCTGAGCCGAATATTTGGCCAACCTGGTTGGTCGTACTCTGCTTCACGATTTTTCAGTTTGTGTTAGATGACTTTTGTCGATTTTATCTGCATAGGTTGATGCACAAATGGCAATTTTTATGGGCGTTTCATCAAGTACATCATTCCGCAACAGAGCTAAATCCTTTTACTGTGTTTAGAACGCATCCAGTAGAGTCAGTGCTCTTCTCTTTACGTTCAACGTTAAGCCAAGGCTTTTCAATTGCCTTGTTCTTTTATTTATTCCCTAATCAAGTGGATATTTACATGGTATTGGGTGTGAATGTCGTGATTTTTGCTTTTAATCTTCTTGGGGCTAATTTGCGTCATTCGAATGTGATGCTTTGTTACCCTCATTGGCTTGAGAAAGTTTTAATTTCACCTGCTCAACATCAAATTCATCACTCTGTGGCGAGAGAGCATTGGGATAAGAATTTTGGTGTCGTGTTAGCCTGTTGGGATAAGTGGTTTAAGAGCTTGCATCATTCTGATCCAACTCAAACGCTTAAATTTGGATTGGGCTCGGATGCAGGAAAGAATCATAATTCTCTACTTGCTTTGTATCTATTGCCTTTTTTGCAATCAGCTCGCTTTCTATGTATTGAACCTTGTCAATTAGTGGTTAAAAAAACTGAAGGCGGTATTAGAAAAGCGTAGGGTTTAAATATAAATGGTAATTGATTTCATTTATAATCAATTTAATATTTTCACGATTTTTTATCAGGATAAATACGGCGACACTTTATATGTTAAATTTTAATTCTAAAACACTTGTTGGCACACTTGCTCGTCCTCGTTTAAAGCTTTCTTCTATCTTGTCTCTTATTTTAGCTTCAGGTCTATCTTTACCTGTAATGGCTGATGAAGAAGTGAATGTTTACTCCGCTCGTAAAGAAGCTCTAATCAAACCTATGCTTGATCGTTTCGAAGAGGAATCAGGTGTCGCAGTCAACTTAATTACAGGTTCTGCCGATGCTTTATTAAGGCGTTTACAAGTTGAAGGTGAATATAGCCCTGCGGATATATTTATTACTGTAGATGCCGGTCGTTTACATAGAGCAAAAAAAGCGGGTGTATTACAGCCGTTTCAAACTGCAAAAATAGATGAGCTCGTTCCTGAGCATCTGCGTGATAGTGATGATTACTGGTACAGCTTGTCACAGCGCTCACGCACTATTTTTTATGCTAAAGATAAAGTGACACCTGAGCAGCTATCTAGTTATGAAGCGTTAGCAGATAGTGAGTGGAAAGGTCGTATTTGTGTTCGCTCATCAGGAAATATCTATAATCAATCTTTGGTTGCTTCTATGATAGAAGTGAATGGCGCAAAGGCGACCCAAGAGTGGGTGAAAGGTTTGATGGCTAATTTGGCTCGACCTCCTTTTGGTGGTGATACAGACTTATTGAAAGCTGTAGCCACAGGCGTTTGTGATGTAACCATTGCTAACACTTATTACTTTGGTCGTATGATGAAGAGTGATAATGCATTAGATCAATTAGTGGCAGAAAAAGTTGGTGTGTTTTGGGCTAACCAAGCAGAATCAGATCGTGGTGTACATATGAATGTGAGTGGTGCGGGTATTACTGCAGCATCAGTCAATAAAGACAGCGCAATTAAATTAATTGAATTTTTATTATCTAATGAAGCCCAAACTTGGTACGCAGATGTGAACAACGAATATCCAGTTGTTGATGGTATTGCACCTCCTGTAAATTTAGCAAGCTTCGGTGACTTTAGAACGGATAAAATTAGCCTAACAAAGTTGGGTGATAATAATTTAGAGGCTGTTAAAATTATGGATGCAGCGGGTTGGAAGTAACCTGCTACTCTGTATTTAATGCTTTAACTAAACAGAATAAGTAGAAAGGAATAATGTTGGATTTGGCCAAAAGAATGACCTTATTTCGACCAAATTGGTTGATGCTTATTTCTGTTGCGGTTGCACTTCTGTTGGCTTTGCCTGTTTTGGTTATCTTGACCAATGTCCTCACAGGTCAAGCCAATGTTTGGCAGCATCTTATTGATACTGTCCTAACTGACTATATTTCTAGTTCCTTATTATTAATGTTGGGTGTCGGCGCAGGTAGCCTTTTGCTAGGTGTACCAACCGCTTGGTTAACAAGTGTGTGTCGTTTTCCTGGGCATAAATGGCTAGCTTGGGCTTTGCTATTACCCTTGGCAGTACCAGCTTATATTATTGCTTATACCTATACTGGTTTATTAGATTTTGCTGGCCCTGTTCAAACCCTCATTCGTGATCTAACAGGTTTATCTTACGGGGAGTATTGGTTTTTCGAAGTGCGTTCTCTGCCCGGTGCAATTGTGATGTTATCACTTGTGCTTTATCCCTATGTTTATCTCATGTCTCGGGCTGCATTTTTAGAACAATCGGCAAATACATTAGAAGTAAGCCGCTCTTTAGGGTATAGCCATACTCGCTCGTTTTTTAAGCTCGCCTTACCTTTAGCAAGACCTGCCATTGTTGCAGGTGTGACGCTAGCCTTGATGGAAACCTTGGCCGATTACGGCACGGTTAAATACTTTGGGGTCGCCAGTTTTACCACGGGTATTATGCGTACCTTTAATGGTTTTGGTGATGCGGCTGCGGCATCTCAATTAGCCTCAGTGCTCTTGTTATTCGTTACTTGCCTTATTTTGTTAGAACGCTATTCAAGACGCCGTATTAGTTATCACTCTTCAGGTATTCGTAAGGCATCTAACCGTAAAATTGAGTTGAATAAGAAGCAAGGTGTACTCGCAGCGCTGGTGTGCTTTTTACCTGTCTTTTTAGGTTTTATTGTGCCGGGATTGCAGCTAACTTACTGGGCTATTTTTAGTTCAGAAGGAATAGATTCTTCATTTATTCAACTGGCTTGGAACTCCTTGTATCTTGCTGCGTTAGCCGCATTAATTGCGGTAGTTTTAGCACTTATATTAGCTTATGCAAGCCGTTTAAATAAGCGTAAAGCGGTGCAAGCTTCTGTTACTGTCGCTGGGTTAGGATACGCTTTGCCGGGTACTATTATCGCAATTGGCATTATTATCCCATTTGCATGGTTAGATCATAAGATTATCGCTTGGGTTCAAGAGGTATTCGAGGTGAGATTTGGTCTGATTCTATCCGGTACCTTGTTTGCGCTTTTATTCGCTTATACTGTTCGATTTATGGCAGTTTCGCTTGGTGCTGTTCAAAGTGGGTTGGGTAAAATTACCCCTAGTTTAGATGCTGCTGGACGCTCTTTAGGTTATAAGCCTATGGATGTGTTACGTAAAATACATCTACCTTTGATGAAGAGTTCGGTATTAACGGCATTATTGATTGTCTTTGTTGATGTATTGAAAGAGCTACCAGCCACTTTAATATTAAGGCCGTTCAACTTTAATACTTTGGCTGTTAGGGCGTTTGAACTTGCCTCTGATGAGCGATTAGCTGATGCTGCACCTGCTTCCTTAATGATAGTGCTGGTGGGTTTAGTTCCTGTTATTCTTCTGAGTCGTTCGATCGGCTCAGGTCAAGCACATTAACCTTGAGTACGTTTTAAGTGAGAGATATGACTTCATTACCACCTGCTCATATGTTGACAGATTTAGATATTAAGAATGTATCTGTTTCCTATGATGATAAGGCCATTATTCAAGGCGTTAACTTTAAGCTAGTCGCTGGGCAAATTGGCTGTTTGTTGGGGCCGAGTGGCTGTGGTAAGTCAACTTTGTTAAGAGCTATTGCTGGCTTTGAGCAAGTCTCTGCAGGGACGATAGAATTAGATGGTAAGGTGTTATCTGAGCCAGGTTCTTTGATTAACCCTGAGCAAAGAAATATCGGTATGGTGTTTCAAGATGTCGCTTTATTTCCACACTTAACCATTAGTCAGAATATTGAATTTGGTATTCAGCATTGGAGTAAATCCGAGCGTCAGCAGCGTACAGAGCACTTATTAAAATTAGTTGGCTTGAGTGGATTTGAAACTAGATATCCAAGTTCTCTGTCGGGTGGTCAACAACAGCGTATTGCACTGGCACGTGCTATGGCGCCTAAACCTAAACTCTTGTTAATGGACGAGCCCTTTTCTGGTTTGGATGCCAAGTTAAGAGAAGAGTTAGTGCCTGATGTAAGGGCAATTCTCTTAGCTGAAAAAATGAGCGCGATTTTAGTTTCTCATGATCAAATGGAAGCCTTTGCGATGGCTGATCAGATTGCTGTCATGAGTGAAGGGCAAATTCATCAATTAGATACGGCTTATCAGATTTACCATAAGCCAGCGACAAGATTTGTTGCGAGCTTTATCGGACATGGGGATCTGTTACCTTCAAAAGTGTGTGGCTCAAACTGTGTGGTTTCAGATTTAGGTGAAATCAAAGGTAAAACCGATCATGGCTTTAAAGCAGATGAAGAGATTGACTTGTTAATTCGCCCTGATGATATCCTGCATGATGATGATAGTGAGTTTATGGGGGAGATAGTCAGTAAGTGGTTTAGAGGTTCTCACTTTTTATATAGAGTGCGTTTAGCGTCGGGCAAAGTCGTATATTGCTTTGCATCTTCGCACCATAATCATTGTGTTGGCCAGTCAATTGGTTTGTCTGTGCATTTGGACCATTTGGTGTTATTTCCAAGAGAGTCTTAGTTCGATTTAAAGCATGTAAAAAGCAAAAAAAGGAAGCGTATTAGCTTCCTTTTTTTATATTTGATACATGTGCTTTGCCAAGTTTAGGTTAACTAACGCCAACACCTTGCTCATGGCAAACTTCAATAATCCCTTCAAAGTCATATGGGGTTAACTCTAAATGCTCTAGGCAATAATGGCCGACTTTCTCCCATTCATGGTCAAATTGTGCATTACCTACTAGTTTATAAGTGCTGCAAATATGTTCTGCCATTTTTAAGATAGACGCAAAGGTTAGCGTTTTTGTATCACCAGCAATACGTTCGCCAAAAAGCTTTTCAAGTCTGTGTTGATGAGCGATTACATGGGAGCAGGTCTTAGGTAGGCCCCAAGATTTAGCAAGGTAATAACCTATTACAGAGTGGTTTGTCTTAAAGTGTTTGTTTTCTAGGTTAGTCAGTTGGAAGTCTGGATCGTTATAACCTTCTTCTAATACTGGCTGATAACCTTTGAAACGCTGCATCATAAGAGGAATACCAGCATTATGAAAAAGACCTAATGCATAACACTCATCTTGATACTTAAAACCAATTTGTTTAGCGATACTTGAGCAGACTGCCGCCACATCCATGGCATTGTCCCAAAAGCTGTGTAACGAAGCGATAGAGTCATCTGAAAGCTCACTTTTAACAGCTAATGCATTGATGATATTCGCCACACTATTAATACCAAGCATCATAACGGCTTGCTTAATAGAGGTAATTTTTCTTTGTAAACCAAAAAATGCTGAGTTTACAAATTTCAGCATGGCAGCTGAAAGGCCAACATCTTGTGAAATAATTTGGGCGATTCTATCCATGTCAGGCTCTGGCATGGCTTGTTCCATATGAAGATCGACCATCACCTGAGGTTGTGGTGGGATGGTGATGCCTTGGAGTACACGTTTTAATTGGTCTGTGCTTAGGTCGGAAGACATGACTACTCGATAAAATTTACAGGATAATGTCAGTATGAAAACGCTACAAAATGGGCGCAGCAAAGAATAATAGAAAATTAATCGTACGAAAACGATTAGAATGCCGCAAAATCATAGCAAAATCTAGCCCAGTAATTATAATGCTTTTTTCTCTTTCGTGGATGATTATTTTGAGTGTAATACGACTAAAAGGCCAAGCGGACAGACGTTTAAGAGCAGGCCATCAATGGATTTACAGTAATGAAGTAAATACAGATGCTACGCCTTTGAAACAGTTTACCGCTGGTGATCAGGTGGTAGTCGAAGCAGCTAATGGCAAGCCATTAGGAATAGCTATGATTAATCCAAGTACCTTGATTTGTGGCCGTTTGATTAGTCGTGACCTTAAATCGCCTATGGATAAGTCTCTAGTTGTGCATCGCTTAAAAATTGCTTTGTCATTGAGAGAGTCTGTTTACCCAGCCCCTTATTATCGTCTTGTTTTTGGCGATTCTGATGGCCTTTCAGGTCTAGTTGTTGATCGTTTTGCTGATATTTTAGTGGTACAAATTTCGACGGCTGGTATGGAACGCATTAAAGAAGAGATAGTGACAGCCTTGCAAGAAGTGATTAAACCTTCAGCTATCTTGATGAAAAATGATGGCAAGATGCGCGATGTGGAAGGTCTAAACTCTTATGTAGAAGAAGCCTTTGGCACCGTGCCTGAAGTTGTTTACCTGCAAGAAAATGATGTTTTGTTTGAAGCGCCTGTTTGGGACGGCCAAAAAACAGGTTGGTTCTATGATCACAGAGAGAACCGCAAAACCTTGCAAACCTTTAGCCCTGGGAAACGTGTGCTAGATGTATTTTCTTATGTCGGTGGATGGGGTGTGCAGGCGGCTTCTGCTGGTGCGACTGATGTGACCTTTATTGACGCTTCTGAAAAAGCATTAGGTCATGTAGAAAGTAATCTGACGATGAACCAGTACGAAGGTAATGCTAACTTGATGCAAGGGGATGCTTTCGAGTCTATGCAATCTCTGATTGATGATAAACAAAGGTTTGATGTGGTTGTGATAGATCCGCCAGCTTTTATTACTCGTCGTAAAGATACTAAATCAGGTGAGAGTGCCTACTACAGAGCAAATCAGCTTGCGATGCGTTTGGTAGCAAAAGGCGGCACCTTGGTGACGGCATCTTGTTCAATGCATTTAAAAGAAGAGAAATTACATGAGATTGTTCGTAGTAACTCTCGTTCACTAGAGCGTTTTTCTCAGCTAATTTATCGTGGAACTCAAGCGCCAGATCATCCAGTGCATGCGTCAATTGAAGAGACAGAATACCTAAAAGCACTTTTCTATCGTGTCCATAATAATATGGGGCTTTGATAGTCAGGCGTAACATATAAAAAAGGCAGCTTAGGCTGCCTTTTTTATATTATTGATATTAATCTCGTAACGAAATGTGTTGCCAGTTTCTTTGTTCAGCAAGCTGGCTAAGTTTTTCATCACCATCAACAACAATCGGTTGGCTAACCAATTCGAGCAGAGGTAGATCGTTATGAGAATCACTATAAAAATAGCTGCCTTCCAGCGTATGGCCTGTTTCTTTAAGCCAAGCATTTAACCTTGTAACTTTGCCTTCCTGAAAGCTTGGAATCCCCGTGACTTTACCCGTATAGCGACCTTCTTTGATCTCTGGCATAGGTGCAATAAGGTGATCCATACCAAAATATTGACTGATCGGGCCTGTCACAAATTCATTAGTGGCCGTTATTATCATCAAGAAATGGCCTTTTTCTTTATGCTCTTGAACCAGCTTTAGGGCTTTTTCTTGCATCATAGGCATGATCTTTTTAGCCATAAAGGCATTATGTAAATCTTCAAGTTGAGCCTGATTGAATTGGGTTAATGGGGCTAAGCTAAAGGCTAAGTATTCATGAATATCTAGGCCACCTGATAGGTAATCTTGATAGAATTTATCATTAGCTGTTTTATATGTATCAGCATCAACTATGCCTTCTTCTACTAAAAACTGCCCCCAATTGTAGTCACTATCACCCGAGAGTAGGGTGCCGTCTAGATCAAAAATTGCCAGTGTCACAGGACTTCCTCAATACATGATTTTGCCTGAAAGTATACCTTTAGTGAGAATAATTAACAGCGGTTCGATTTGTGAAGAAGGGGGAAATATGGAACAATGGCGTAATTTATTTTAACTTTCGAAAGAACGATTTTAAAAGGTAATAGCTCGTGATTGATGCGGACGGATATAGACCGAATGTGGGCATCATACTGATGAACGAGCGTGGCCAACTTCTTTGGGCTCGACGAATTGGACAAAATGCTTGGCAGTTTCCACAAGGTGGGATCAAGCATGATGAAACGCCGGAAGAGGCGCTTTTTCGTGAACTCAAAGAAGAGGTGGGGTTAGAGCCTCATCAAGTAGAAATCATCGGGAAAACCCGAGGTTGGTTACGTTACCGTTTGCCAAAACGTATGTTGAGGCACAATAGTAAGCCGCTTTGTATCGGCCAGAAACAAAAGTGGTATTTGTTATCCATACGCTGTGCTGATGCTTGTGTATGTGTAGATTCAGCAGACTGTCCAGAGTTCGACGGTTGGCGCTGGGTTAGTTATTGGTACCCTTTAGGGCAGGTTGTGGCATTTAAAAAAGATGTGTATCGACGGGCGTTAAAAGAGCTTATTCCTAACGCTCATAAAAGGTTAAAGAAACTCGATAAATCCGTGGCCTAACGGATTTTTGCTTGTAAGGAAAGCTATGCTAGGTTTGCTCAGACGTATTACACAGGAAGTAACAGCGGCTCAGTCGCTGCCTGCTGCACTGGACATCATTGTTCGTCGTGTACGACGCGCTATGCGCGCCGAAGTTTGCTCTATCTACCTAGTTGATCCTAACTCTCAAGATTATATTTTGATGGCAACTCGGGGCTTAAACTCCGAGGTAGCTGGACAAGCAAGCCTTAAACCTGATGAAGGTCTTGTTAGTTTAGTCGGGCGTCGTGCTGAGCCTGTTAACTTAGAAGATGCTCACTCTCACCCTTCGTTTCATTATTTGAAAGGTACAGGGGAAGAGAGATATCAATCCTTCCTAGGTGTTCCTATCATTCACCATCGCCAAGTGCTTGGCGTATTGGTTGTGCAACATGAAGATAAGCGTCGATTTGATGAAGGTGAAGAAGCCTTTTTAATTACCTTGTCGGCTCAGTTAGCAGGTGTTATTGCGCATGCTGAAGCAACTGGGGCTATGACAAGCTTAAACTCAAATGCGAAGCCAGAGGGTGATCTTAGATATAAAGGGATTGCTGGAAGCTCTGGTGTTGCCATTGCTAAAGCAATTGTTGTGTATCCGCCTGCGGATCTTAATGTTATACCTGATCGCAAGGTTGATGATATTGAGGCTGAATTAAGTGCTTTTAATGCCGCTTTATTAGCGGTTCGAAAAGACATCAAAAAAGCAGGGAATAGACTTTCTAAGCATCTTTCAAGTGATGAAAAAGCCTTGTTTGATGTTTACCTGAAAATGCTAGACGACAATGCTCTTGCTTACGAAATAGAGCAAAAGATTCGAGGGGGCAATTGGGCTCAGGGTGCTTTACGTGAAGTTATCCAATTCCATATTTCCCACTTTGATCGTATGGATGACCCTTACTTAAGAGAAAGGGCCTCTGATTTACGTGATCTAGGGCGACGTATTCTGTCGCATTTACAGGAAAATGCTCCCAATCTTGCAGATCGTTTTAGCGAATCCGCCATTATTGTTGGCGAAGAGTTGACGGCTTCCATGTTAGGGGAAGTGCCGCTTGATAAAATTAAAGGTTTAGTTTCTGTTATGGGGTCAGGTAACTCTCATGTGGCGATTTTAGCCCGTGCCATGGGAATACCTACCGTCATGGGGGCTTTGGATTTACCTTATACTCAACTTGAAAACGTCGATATGATTATTGATGGTTATCAAGGTCAGGTATTTACCTACCCATCTGACACTCTCATTGAAAGCTTCCAGCAAATTGTTGATGAAGAAAAAGCCCTAGAGGAAGAATACCTTACCCTTAAAGATTTACCTTGCGAAACCTGTGATGGACATCGCTTATCTCTTTTTGTTAACACAGGTTTATCTGCGGATATCTGGCGCTCCTTGGATCGTGGGGCAGAAGGCATTGGCCTTTATCGTACAGAAGTACCATTTATGGTACGCGAACGTTTTCCTACTGAAGCTGAGCAGGTTGCTATTTATCGCCAACAACTTGAAGGTTTTGCTCCAGCGCCAGTGACTGTACGTACTCTGGATATTGGTGGAGATAAGGCCTTGCCTTATTTTCCTATTAATGAAGAAAACCCATTCTTAGGTTGGCGTGGTATTCGAGTTACCCTAGATCATCTAGAGATTTTCTTGGCGCAAATTCGAGCCATGATTAAAGCCAGTTCTGGCTTACATAATCTTAAAATTTTATTGCCTATGATTTCGAATGTCGCAGAAGTTGAAGATGCTTTAGCTTTAGTTCGTCGTGCTTATGCTGAAATAAAAGAAGAAGGTTATGATGTAAAAATGCCCGAAGTTGGGGTGATGATCGAAGTACCAGCGGCCGTTTACCAAGTTAAGCAACTCGCTTCTTTGGTAGATTTTATGTCGGTGGGGAGTAACGATTTAACTCAATATTTGTTAGCTGTTGATAGAAACAACCCTAGAGTTGCAGATTTATATAATAGTTTCCACCCGGCTGTTTTAAGAGCATTGTTGAATATTGTAATAGAAGCTCAACATGAATCTATTAGTTTAAGTGTCTGTGGAGAAATGGCGGGTGATCCAATGGGGGCCATTTTATTAATGGCGATGGGTTATGACATTCTATCCATGAGTGCGACCAGCTTGCCTAAAGTAAAAGCCGTGATACGTAATATCACAGAAGAGCAAGCTCAGCTCATGTTGGAGCAAGTGATTAGCTTAGCTCATGCTGATGCGGTAGTGCAGACAATGAACCGTTTAATGCGAGAAGCGAATATAGAGCGTTTAGTGCGTCCAAGTAAGAGTAAATCCAGTAAATAATTAAGATTGAGTCATGAGATTAATGAACCTAATTCTTAATTAAGGCTCTTATCCAGAACACAAAATTAACCAAAAACGCTTCTTATTAAGTAGATAATTTATGATCAACTACCCAAATATTGACCCAGTTGCAATTGAGATTGGACCACTTGCTGTGCATTGGTATGGCATCATGTACCTCATAGGTTTTGCCGGCGCTTATGTGTTGGGTAACTATCGTGCGAAACGTTCTGAAGGCGCTTGGAGTCAAGAACAAGTCAGTGACATGATATTTTACGGCGCCATGGGGGTTATCCTTGGAGGCAGAATTGGTTATGCCTTTTTCTATCAGTTTGACCGATTATTAGTTGAGCCTTTAAGTATTCTACGAGTATGGGAAGGCGGCATGTCTTTCCATGGAGGCTTAATTGGTGTCATTCTCGCTATGGTGCTGTTTGCCCGTAAGTACAAGAAGCACTTTGTTGATGTCATGGATTTCCTTGCTCCATTAGTTCCTATTGGCTTAGGGACTGGCCGATTAGGTAATTTTATTGGTGGTGAGTTATGGGGTCGTCAAACAGATGTGTCTTGGGCGATGATTTTTCCAACTGACCCTCTTCAGCTTGCTAGGCACCCTTCTCAGTTATACCAGTTTGCTTTAGAAGGTGTTTTACTCTTCTCAATACTTTGGTTAATTTCCCGAACGCCTAAGCCTCGCTATTTAGTTTCGGCAAGCTTTCTAGCCTTTTATGGCTTATTTAGAATCTTTGTTGAGTTTTTCCGTGAACCAGATGCTCATATTGGCTACATCGCTTTTGGTTGGTTGACGCAAGGACAATTACTTTCAGTACCCATGGTACTGGCTGGTTTAGCTTTGATTATTTATAGCTTGCAAAAACAGCAAATCAGCCAGCCTTTAGCAACAAAAAAATAAGCGTTGAAAGGGGCTTCTCGCCCCTATATGATGCGCCGCATAAAAGATCAAAACATAGGTAATAAATATGCTTCCTTATATTCAACTTCTTAATGATGTCCTCGAAAATGGACAGTTTAAGGGTGACCGCACTGGCACAGGTACCTATAGCGTTTTTGGCCGTCAAGTTCGTTATGACTTAGCAGAAGGTTTTCCTTTATTAACGACTAAAAAGCTGCATATACGTAGTATCTTGCATGAGCTTTTATGGTTTTTAAAAGGCGAAACAAATATTCAGTATCTGACAGAGAATGGCGTGACTATTTGGGATGAGTGGGCAACAGAAGAAGGCGAACTTGGCCCTGTTTATGGAGCTCAGTGGCGTTCTTGGAAAGGTCATGATGGACAAGAATATGATCAGATTTCTGAATTAATTAAAGGTTTGAAAAGTAACCCTAATAGCCGTCGTCATATTATTAATGGTTGGAATGTTGCTTGTTTACCTGATGAATCTAAAGCTCCTGATGTAAATGCGGCAGAAGGGCGAATGGCGTTACCACCTTGTCATGTGCTCTATCAATTTTATGTCTGTGATAACAAACTAAGTGCTTCACTGTACATACGTAGTAACGACTTGTTTTTAGGTAACCCTTATAACACAGCGTCTCTGGCGTTCTTGACGCATATGATAGCGCAGCAATGTGATATGGAAGTGGGTGAAATAGTGATTTCGATTGGTGATTGCCATTTATATAGCAATCATAT
This sequence comes from Marinomonas sp. S3726, assembly GCF_000967665.1. Lineage (NCBI taxonomy): Bacteria > Pseudomonadati > Pseudomonadota > Gammaproteobacteria > Oceanospirillales > Oceanospirillaceae > Marinomonas > Marinomonas sp. S3726. Next base: position 60,457 of record NZ_JXYC01000016.1, read on the forward strand.
TGAGCAGGCTAAAATTCAAGTTCAGCGTACCCCTAAAGCATTGCCAAAGCTGAAAATTCATAGGAAGCCTGAGTCGATTTTTGATTATAAGTTTGAAGACTTTGAAATCCTAGATTATGACCCAGAGCCTCATATTCCTGCACCTATTGCGATTTAAATATTACCCTGAATAAGTGAGGTAAATGAATGTTATCCTTAATTGTTGCTATGGCACAAAACAATGTCATTGGCATTAATAATAGCTTGCCTTGGCACTTACCAAATGACCTTAAGTACTTCAAAAAAGTGACCATGGGTAAGCCTATTATTATGGGGCGTAAAACTTACGAATCTATTGGTAAGCCATTGCCTGGTCGTCGTAATATTGTGATTACCAGACAAGCTGATTATCAGGGTGTTGGTGAGAATGATGCGATAGATGTTGTGACATCGTTAGAGCAAGCGATTGAACTAGGGGAAAGTATTGCCTTGGTTGAAGGTCATGAAGAAGTTATGGTGATTGGTGGCGCTGAAATATACAAGCAAGCCTTAGTGGAAGCAGATCGTTTATACATTACTCATGTATTGGCTGATGTTGAGGGGGATGCTTACTTCCCAGAACTTGATTGGTCTTTGTATGATGAAGTAGGTCATGAAGATTTTGAAGCATCTGGCCATAACCCTTATGACTATCGTTTCAGTATTTATCAAGCGAAAGACTGAGATTAGGTCTATCTTCTTTCCAAATAAAAAATGCACGTTTAAGTGCATTTTTTATGTCTAAATTTTATTTCTATTTTAACTCTAAAATAGTGTCGTCATTGGCGTAAGCTTCAACTGCATTGTTAGCACTTTCTGCTAGCTCTTCAATCGTTTCACCGTCTTCGGGGAAGGTTGCGACTCCAGCACAGATAGAAAGTGAATGTGAATCACCATCTTTCTTAGTGAAATTCAGGCTATGGACAGAGTTTATTGCCTCATCCAGCATTTGCTTTGCATCTTTGACGTTAGTGTTAGGAAGCAGAAGTAACAATTTATCAGAGGCAACTCTGGCTAAAATGTCTCCCTCACGAATATTTCGATAAAGGTCTTTTGCCGCCATTTTTATGATTTGATTCTTATCTTCGTAAATGAGTTGGCTAAGCGCGCCATCCGCATTGAGGTTGATTTTTACCATGGTTAAAGGCGTGTACTGGCGTTTTGCTAAGCCCAATTGCTTTTTAAAGTGTGTCGTCGCCGCGCTGTGAGTAAGTAGTCCTGTAAGGTCGTCAAAGGTTGCTTGTCGACGTAAATGCTTCTCTAGCTTCTTCTGAGAGCTTATATCCTCAATAAAGCCGACAGTCTTAGCGATACTGTTATCACTGTTGACGGCATAAATTAGGCCTCTTTCTTTGACCCAAAGATAATTGCCATTGCCTTGTAATATCCGATAGCTGGCTTCGTAGTTTTTACTGGCTTCTGCAATATGTTGTTCGACAATTTGTTTGAGGTTCGCTAGATCTTCAGGGTGTACCAAGCAATGCCAAGTGGCTGTTGATTTTGGGCTGGATTGAACCGAGCAGCCTATCAAATCACATAATGACTCTGAGCACTCTACCGCATCGGTTTCTATATCCCATACCCAAAGCCCAGATGAGGACTCAGATAAGGCGAGTTTTAACAATGAGTTTTCTGCGCTAGCAAGGTCTAGGTGTTCAGCGCTGTATAAACAAACTAAAAAGTGATCTTCATCTAGCTCTTGAAAATGCAGCTCTGACTTTATTTCTTTCTCGCCTAATAGAAGTGTGTCACAACAACGGGCCGCTTTGTCACTTTGCATTGTCTTGCTAAAGCTCTGCCACTGATCTTTAGTTTGAGTATTTTGACTGAGGCTTAGCCAGTTAGTGGGTAAGTCATGCTCTTGCTTGTTAAAAACATCTGCGAAAGCTTGGTTATGTTCAAGAATGTCGCCACTGGTTTTATGCAAAATAAAAGCAGATGTTGGCATGAGCTTAAAGGCATTTTGAAAAAAACGATTATCGGCTGACATTTTCTACTCCACTTTTATTTTAGGTTGCAACTAACCTGTCCCTGAATAGCATTAGTCATATTTATTAAGACTAATGCTTTTTTGGTTTTACGGTAAACTTTTTCTCAAGTCTACGCCATTTGTGTTAACACTTGTTGATTATTATTCTGGTGTAATCCAGCGTAGCTGAAAACTTGATTTGCTGTCTTCTTGTAAAAGTTCTTTTAATACAGGTAAAAACTCTTGCGCTTCACTCTCTAGTTTCCATGGTGGATTAACGATTATCATACCGCTGCCATTCATGCCTTTGTCCGCATTGTCGTCACGGATATTTAATTCGAGTAAAAGCGTATTACGAATTTTTGTTCTTTGTACTGAATTGATGAGTCCATCAGCTTGCTTGCGTGAAAGTACTGGGTACCAAATAGCATAAGTGCCATGGGCAAAGCGTTGATGACCTTCAACTAGGGCTTTAACGACCGTTTTATAATCTTCTTTGACCTCGTAAGGAGGGTCCATTAAAACCAATCCACGCTTTTGCGGTGGTGGTAGCATGGCTTTAACTGCTGCGAATCCATTCCCTTTTTCAACATTAGCGCGACGTTTGTTTGGAAATAAAGCGGCTAAGGTTGGGTGATCCTTTGGATGTAACTCACACAGGTGCATCTTATCTTTTTGACGGGTGTAAGCTTCAACGACCTTCGGGCTGCCTGGGTAAAGTTTAAGGTTAGTTGTTGGGTTCATGTCTTTAACAATTTTCAGAAAACGCTTGATGCTTTCTGGTGGGTTTTTAAGCTCAAGTAACTGCGAGATCCCTGTCTTGAACTCTTTGTTCATTTGGGCTTGCTGAGAGTCTAATGCGTATTGGCCAATCCCAGCATGAGTATCAAGATAAAAGAAAGGTGATTCTTTCGCGGTTAAATGATGGCAAATTTGGCTCACAACAAGGTGTTTCAAAATGTCGGCATGATTGCCTGCATGATAAATATGGCGATAGCTAAGCATAATGGCTCTCTAAATAAAAAGGCCGTGGGATCACCCCACGGCCTTGGTGTCTACTGATACGCTATTTTATTGAGAAATAGTCAGTAGCGATAGTCACCAATACAATTAGTCTCCTAATAGTGTTGGTTTATTGTCTGTGCCTTGAATTAAATGGATGGCTTTAGATAAAAGCAATCCAAATACTTTAGCTACATTGATTCGCCATCTATTAAGTCAAGATTACGAACCGCGCCTTTATCTGCGCTGGTTGCAAAATGAGCATAGACTTTCAGGGCTGGCGTTACTTTACGTGGTCTTACTTTCTCTGGTTTCCAAGCGTTTGCACCCTTGGCTTCCATCGCAGAACGACGTTCTGCAAGCTCTTCATCAGACAGTAAGACATTGATAGTACGGTTAGGGATATCAATGCGGATAATGTCACCGTTCTCAACCAAGCCAATGGCACCACCTGATGCTGCTTCTGGGGATACGTGACCAATAGATAGGCCTGATGTACCACCAGAGAAGCGACCGTCAGTTAGCAGTGCACAGGCTTTACCTAAGCCTTTAGACTTGATGTAAGAGGTTGGGTAAAGCATTTCTTGCATGCCTGGGCCACCACGAGGTCCTTCGTAACGAACGATCACAACATCACCCGCTTTTACTTCATCTGCGAGTATGTTGCTCACAGCTTCATCTTGAGATTCCGTGATGTGAGCTGGGCCTTCAAAAACGAGGCAAGACTCATCAACCCCAGCACTTTTAACGATGCAGCCGTTCAAGGCGATATTACCTGTTAGTACCGCAAGGCCGCCTTCTTGAGAGTAAGCATTCTCAATGTTACGGATACAGCCAGCTTCACGGTCTCCGTCAACAGAAGGCCAACGTGTTGCTTGGCTAAATGCTGTTTGAGTAGGAATGCCTGCAGGGCCTGCTTTATAAAACTCCATGACTTCTGGCGTTGGCTTACGCATTATGTCCCAGTTTTCTAGGGCTTCTGTCATAGTTGGTGCGTGAACTGTGTGTACTTGGTTATGTAATAAGCCTGCACGGTCAATTTCACCCAAAATCCCAAAAATACCGCCAGCTCTATGTACGTCTTCAATGTGGTATTTAGGTGAATTAGGTGCCACTTTACAGAATTGAGGGATTTTACGAGATAAGCGATCAATGTCTTCCATGGTAAAATCAACACCTGCTTCATGAGCAATAGCCAATAAATGCAAGATGGTGTTTGACGATCCACCCATGGCAATATCAAGTGTCATACAGTTTTCAAAAGCTTCGTAAGAGGCAATGGCTCTTGGTGACCAATGAGCTTCATCTTGCTCGTAAAAGCGTTTAGTAATATCAACAATACGTCGACCCGCTTCTAAGAATAACTCTTTACGATCAGCGTGAGTGGCTAGCATGGTGCCATTACCTGGTAGGCTTAGGCCCATTGCTTCGGTCAAACAGTTCATAGAGTTAGCTGTAAACATACCTGAGCAAGAACCACAGGTAGGGCAAGCAGAGCGCTCGTATTCAGCAACTTGTTCATCCGTTGCGTTATCGTCCACAGCGATAACCATAGCATCAACAAGATCTAGTTTATGTTCTGAAAGCTTGGTTTTACCTGCTTCCATTGGGCCGCCTGATACAAAAATAACAGGGATATCAAGGCGCATTGCAGCCATTAACATGCCGGGTGTGATTTTGTCACAGTTCGAAATACAGACTAGCGCATCAGCACAATGGGCATTAACCATGTACTCAACAGAGTCAGCAATTAAGTCGCGAGAAGGTAGGCTGTACAGCATGCCGTCATGACCCATAGCAATACCATCGTCCACAGCAATGGTATTAAATTCTTTTGCAACGCCGCCAGCTTTTTCAATTTCACGTGCTACCAGCTGCCCCATGTCTTTTAAATGGACATGACCTGGTACAAATTGAGTGAATGAATTGGCTACCGCAATGATAGGTTTATGAAAATCTTCATCTGTCATTCCGGTGGCACGCCATAAGGCGCGAGCTCCGGCCATATTACGGCCGGAGGTAGTAGTTTTTGAACGATATACTGGCATGTTAACCCCACATGGTACTTTTGTATCTTTTAAGGTTAAGCATGTTACCAAGTTTATTTGTAACACCCAATGGCAATTTCTTGGGAATCGGGCGACACTAGCTATGTATTCTTTATTTTGGCCAGATGAATTATGGAAAATAGGTTCGATATTTACACTCTTGTTACGCTTGCCCGTCAGCCTATTCTAGACGCGAAGCAATCTATTTATGGTTACGAGCTTTTGTATCGTGGTAGCGGTACAGCAACGGACGCTGAAATTTTTGATGATGTCAGTGCAACCGCGCAAGTGGTCTCAACGGCCTTACTTGAAATTGGTATGTCTAATTTGGTGGGTTCGGGCAAGGCCTTTGTAAACTTCCCTAGAACCTATTTGTTAAACCCAAGTGGCGTACCATTAGACCGCGAACAAGTTGTGATTGAAGTATTAGATAACTCTAACTTTGATGCGGTTTTACTTGCTTCCTTAAGAAAGTGGAAAAATTCAGGTTATGACATAGCGTTAGATGATTTACGCTTTGAAGCCAAATTGACGCCATTTATAGAGCTTGCAAGTTTTGTGAAGCTAGACTTACAAGCACTAGGGCGGGAAGCTTTTATTACTGAACTAGAAGCCTTTAGAAATTTCGATATAAAAGTGATTGCCTGCAAGGTAGAGACTTGGGACGAGTTTAATTTCTGTCGCATGTTAGATGTGGACTTCTTTCAAGGATACTTTTTTGAGAAGCCACAAACCATAGAGCGTAAAGCGGTCAAAGTGAATAGTATGACCTTGTTACAACTGATGGCTGAGTTACTAAAAAGTAATGAGCTTTCAGTGGACGAGCTAGATCGTATCGTGAGTCAAGATGTTGGTCTAGTTCACAAGCTTTTAAAGTATTTAAACTCCCCCGTTACAGGGCTCATTGCCTCAGTAGACAGTGTTAAACTTGCGATTGTGCTGGTGGGTGCTGAACAATTAAAAGCATTAACTAGCCTGTTACTTATGTCTGAAATGGTTGGAGATAGGCACGCATTGCTGCAACAGGTTTTAATTCGAGCTAAGCACGCTGAGTTGTTTGCAGTGAAAATGGGATACGCAAATCAAGATAAATATTTTCTAGCCGGTATGCTATCTATGATAGATGTGTGCATGGGGATGGACTTACCTGATGTTCTCGCCTCCTTACCTTTGCCAGGTGAGCTTGCGAGTGCGATAGTGAATAGAAGCGGCAAGATAGGGTTAACCTTGACTCAAATTGAGCAATATTCCAAAGGGCATCAAGTAACGGGGACAGTACCACAAGAAACGCTGAAAGAAACTTATTTAGAAGCCATTTCTTGGGTTGATGACTTCTTGAGTACGATTTAGTTTTTTAACTTTTGTTTGAAACTGCTTTTTTGTGAGAAATGGCCTACATATTTGTAGGCCATTTCTTTTTGTTTTGTAGGTGTTGAGGTTTTTATCTTGTAATTTATTTTTAACTTATTGAAAAATAATGAAAATGTATATTTTTTACTATCTCTTTGAAAAATTGCAACTTGCTAAAATGCTGTTACATTAAAGACATCCAAAGGGAAACTCATGGAATGAAGTGGAAGTAAGGATTGCTGAATACAGGATGTATTTAGGGCTTTTAGGAGTTAATCACAGGGATTTGTGATCAGTCGAAGGGAATCGGTCGAACGGATTTGATAGCTAATTTTACATCGATGTAAATTAGAAGCCAGGATAGGTTTAAATCACGAACGATAATCAAATGGATTTCCACTCATTGGATGAGTGACTTAATGGAATAAGAGTGAAAATAGGGCAGCATTAAGCTGCCCTTTTTTGTGCCTGAATTTTCCTTGCTGACAATCAGCAATGTCTGACTTTTGCTTTAATTTACCGAGAAAATAATCAGGGCAAGGTTTGTTAATCAGAAAATTTAAAAATAAATCGAATAATTTGTAAGAGATCGCCTACATCTATGTAGGAAATATCTTGTTGTTTTGTAGGTGTTGGTGATGAATATTTGTAATTAATATGTAAGATATTGAAAAGTAAAGGTTTATATTGCTTTTGTTGATGTTTTTAAGAACTTGAATCTTAGCTATTTGATGGTAAATTAAAGACATCCAAACGGAAACTCATGGAATGGGACGGAAGCAAGGACTGCAAGGTACAGGATGTATCGAGGATGATGGGAGAAAGATTACAGGAAGTAATCAGTTGAACGGAATCTGTCAAAGGATTTGAACTAATCGACAAAGAGTGTCGGTTAGGATCTAGGAAAGATTAATAGTCACGGATGATGACGAAAAGGAATTTCAGCTCATTGGATGAGTCGCTTAACAGGATGTGAGTGAAAAATAGGGCAGCATAGGCTGCCTTTTTTTCGTCTAGAGAAAAGTAAGTCTAATGGTTTAGACTTACTTTAAGCTTTTATTTCTCTAAATGTTCTAGCTTATCTTCAACGCCATCCCAAGTCGCAGCATCTTCTAGCGCATCTTTCTTTTCTGTGATGTTTGGCCAAACGTTAGCAAAATCTGCGTTTAGTTCGACAAAGTGCTCTTGATCTTCTGGTAGCTCATCTTCTGAGAAAATAGCGGATGCTGGGCATTCTGGTTCACATAGGGCACAGTCAATACATTCGTCAGGGTTGATGGCAAGAAAGTTTGGGCCTTCATAAAAACAATCTACTGGGCAAACCTCTACACAGTCGGTGTATTTACAACGGATACAGTTATCAGTTACGACGAAAGCCATAAGCTATCTCCTTCAAGTGGGTAAGCAAAATTACCGCTAAAATAAAATTGCTCGTATTCTAGTTGCTAAGCTAGCTAAGCGGCAAGATGATATCCATTTAAAATATATCTAACCTTAATTAAATCTACTTATATGCTGGCTTTTAAATGAGTTCTTTTAGTTCGTATAGCGCATCTAGTGCTTGCTTGGGTGTTGTCTCATCTAGATCAATACTTGTTAGCTTATCTTTTACCTCTTGATCTAGGGATGAACCAAACAAATCTGCCTGCATCGGTGCTGGTTCTTGTGCTGCTTGAGTGTATTGCGCTTTTGGCGTTTGAATACTGGCTTTAGCTGAATTTGTTGTATCCTGACTGGAGGCTTCCAGCTCAGCTAGTTTGTCTTTCGCGGCTTGAATGACACCTCTTGGTACGCCGGCTAGCTGTGCCACTTGCAGGCCATAGCTCTGGTTTGCTGCACCGTCATGTACCTTATGCAGGAAGACAATAGAATCTTCGTACTCAGTCGCTGTCAGGTGGACATTGGCTGCATTTTTAAGCTCGTCCGCAAGAAGAGTTAGCTCGAAGTAGTGAGTCGCAAATAGCACATTACACTTTACCTGATTAGCTAGATGATCAACCGCTGACCAAGCTAAAGATAAACCATCGAAGGTGCTTGTGCCTCGACCAACTTCATCCATGAGGACAAGGCTTTTTGGCGTCGCATTGTTAAGTATGTTAGCCGTTTCTGTCATCTCTACCATGAAGGTCGAACGGCCACCGGCTAAGTCATCAGAGGAGCCCATACGAGTAAAGATACGGTCAACTAAAGAAAGATTCGCCGCTTCTGCAGGGACAAAGCACCCCGTGTGGGCAAGCAAAGTAATAAGCGCAATTTGTCTCATATAGGTGGATTTACCACCCATGTTTGGACCTGTAATCATTAATAATGAACGCTTAGGGTGCATGACCAAGTCGTTTGGAATGAAAGGCTCGGTAATGACTGACTCAACGACTGGATGTCGGCCTTCAATGATTTCGATACCGGGTTTGTCAGCCAGCACTGGGCGAACATATCTATGGCGCTCTGCTCGTTCTGCAAAGTTAGCCAGTACATCTAGTTCAGATAATGCATTACTGCTTGTTTGTAATTTAATTAACTCAAGGTTAATTGTATTGAGTAGCTTCTCATAAAGTATTTTCTCTCGTGCTAATGCTTTGGATTTAGCGCTAAGTGCTTTGTCTTCAAAGGTCTTAAGCTCAGGTGTGATAAAGCGTTCAGCATTTTTTAATGTCTGGCGACGTACATAATCAACAGGTGCTTGATCTGAATGTAGACGGCTGATTTCAATATAGTAACCATGGACACGATTGAAGCCGACTTTGAGTGAGTTGATACCTGTGCGGTCTTTTTCTCTTTGCTCAAGTTCTGCAAGGTAGTCAGTTGCGTTTGTTGACAGTGCTTGTAACTCATCTAGTTCGCCATCATAACCTTTGGCAAAAATACCTCCGTCACGGACAACGGAAGGCGGGTTCTCAACTAAGGCCACCGCAAGCTCTTGGGTCAATTCTGGAAGCGGTGCAAGCTGTTGGTTGAGCTCATTTAGCCTCACATCTTCAATCGGTGAGATTAACTGTTTGATTTTAGGAATCGCTTCAAGAGCAAAACGTAACCTTAAAAGGTCTCTTGGTCTTGCTGAACCAAGTGCAACACGAGCAAGGATACGCTCAATATCACCCACCTCTTTTAGCTCAGGTTTGATCAAATCATAAGTGTATTGATTTAATAAACTTTGCACTGCATCTTGTCTGGCATTAATAATATTCAAGTTGCGGCTAGGCTGATGTAACCAACGTTTTAAGAGTCGGCTGCCCATAGGAGAAGAGCAACGATCCAGTACGGATGTTAGTGTGTTGCTAGTGCTACCTGAAAGATTTAAATCTATTTCAAGGTTGCGTCGAGTCGCACCGTCTATTTGTACGCTTTCGTCCTTGTGTTCAAGTGTGATGGCTTGAATATGAGGCAGAGCAGAGCGTTGTGTGTCTTTTGCGTATTGCAGTAGCGCACCGGCAGCAGCGATAGCGGCACCGAGTTCTTCACAACCAAACCCTGTTAGGTCTTTAGTATCGAACTGTTGAATTAATTGGCGATAGCAAGATTCATAGTCAAAGTGCCAAGGGCCTAATTCGCGCACCCCTTTTTCTAAAGTGATAAGATTTCGATTAGGGAAGTCTTCGGATACTAATATTTCTGTTGGTGCTAAACGTTGTAGTTCACTGTCAAAGGCATCTATTCCTTCAACTTCAAAAACAGAGAAGCGTCCACTGGCCATGTCTAAGTAAGAAAAGCCGTAAATGTCGCCTTGCTTTTGAGATAAATAAGCGATGGAAACAAGTAGGTTTTCTTTCCTTTCTTCAAGGAATGCTTCGTCACTTAAAGTACCTGGAGTCACTATGCGAGCAACTTGGCGTTCAACAGGCCCTTTGCTGGTGGCAGGGTCTCCGACTTGTTCGCAGACAACAACGGATTCTCCCATGCGAACTAATCGAGCAATATAGTTCTCCGCAGCGTGGTAAGGGATACCTGCCATAGGGATAGGTTGCCCACCGGAGTGGCCTCTTGAAGTCAGCGTAATATCTAACAGATGAGCGGCTTTTTTAGCGTCGTCATAAAAGATTTCATAAAAATCACCCATACGATAAAAGAGTAATTCATTTGGGTGTTGTGATTTGAGCCCAAAATATTGACGCATCATAGGGGTGTGGTTATCTTTTGCCGCTTGACTCATGGTGTAAATCGCTCGATTGTTATCCTTAAATTAGGGCGTTATTCTACGGCAAAAGACGAATAGGTTTAAGCGCTTGTTTTAGCATTCTAAAACTTCATTAATGAGAGGTGAAAATTGCAGGAAATTAAAGAGACAGGGCAGGATATAGAGCTATTAGTTGCAAAGCTAGCAGCGCATCTTTCTTCTCAGAAACAAATGTTAATTACAGCTGAGTCTTGTACGGGCGGTTTGATAGGTGCGAGTTGCACACAAATGGCAGGGAGTTCTGCTTGGTTTTTTGGTGGTCTCATTAGTTATGACAACCTTGCTAAAGAAAGAATGCTTAAGGTGACAGCACAAAGTTTGCAGAATTTTGGTGCGGTCTCAAAAGAAGTGGTCGCACAAATGTGTTTAGGAGCACTAAATTACGGTGCTGATGTCAGTGTGGCTGTAAGTGGGGTTGCAGGCCCTGGTGGTGGCAGTGATGAAAAGCCAGTGGGGACGGTTTATATCGGTTGGTTAACCAAGGAAATGGTTAATCAAGGAAAAAGTGCGTTAGTACAGCGTTTCCAGTTTGCAGGGGATCGAAACGCAGTGCGTGAACTGACTTTGTTAAACGCGATTCAAGGTCTATTGTCGCTAGAAAATGACGCAAAATAAGACTTAAATAAAAATACTGTTTTTTTGTACAGTGTTTTGTTGAAGTCCTGAAAAAAAAGCGTTAGAGTTCAGCATAACAAAATTACTCAAATATTCGAAAGGTTTTAAACATGTCATCTATAGCTGATAGCAAGAAAAAAGCGTTAGACGCAGCGCTCTCACAAATCGAACGTCAGTTTGGTAAAGGCGCCATCATGAAGATGGGTGAAGGTGCGAAATTAGACATTGAGACTGTTTCTACTGGTTCTCTAGGCTTGGATATTGCACTAGGTGCTGGTGGTTTGCCTTTCGGTCGTATTTGCGAAATCTATGGTCCAGAATCTTCAGGTAAAACAACGCTAACTTTGAGTGTTATTGCCGAAGCGCAAAAGCAAGGTAAAACCTGTGCTTTTATCGATGCCGAGCATGCACTAGATCCAAGTTATGCTGAAAAGCTGGGTGTAAATATTTCTGACCTTTTAATCTCTCAGCCTGATACGGGTGAGCAAGCACTTGAAATCGTTGACATGTTAGTACGTTCTAACAGTGTTGATGTTGTGATTGTTGACTCTGTTGCTGCCTTGGTACCTAAGTCTGAGATTGAAGGCGAAATGGGTAGCTCATCGGTTGGTGTACAAGCACGTTTGCTTTCTCAAGCTATGCGTAAGCTTACAGGCTCAATTAAAAATGCTAACTGCCTTGTTGTTTTCATTAACCAAATCCGTATGAAAATCGGCGTTATGTTTGGTTCACCAGAAACTACGACAGGCGGTAATGCGCTTAAGTTTTATAGTTCTGTTCGTCTTGATATTCGCCGTATCGGCAGTGTTAAGCAAGGTGACGAAGTGGTGGGTAATGAAACCCGCGTGAAAGTCGTTAAAAACAAAATTGCGCCGCCATTTAAGCAAACTGAATTCCAAATTATGTACGGTGCGGGTATTTACCGCATGGGCGAGATTATTGATTTGGGTGTTAAGCAAGGCTTTGTTGATAAGTCTGGTGCTTGGTATGCGTATAACGGTAGCAAGATTGGGCAAGGTAAAGCTAATGCTGCTCAGTTCCTTTCTGATAATCCAGAAATCGCTACCGAGATTGAAGGTAAAATCCGAGAGCAACTATTGCCAAAAGATCTACCGGCTGAAACCGAAGACTCAAAAGAAGAAGAGGGTGATTTGCTTAAGCTATAGCCTTTCTATTGAGTTTGTTAAAAAACGGTTGCCTAGTGCGACCGTTTTTTTTTGCTTGTCTGTTTTTATTTGTTATCAGGCTTGAATGGTTTTAAGAAGGTGTGTTTTATTTCTGTATGATCTATTTTAAATCTAGTTAAGCTATTAATTTGAAACACTAGTTTAATACTCCTTAATTTTTATTGGTTTTTAAATGACAACATTGATTATTGTTTTAGGCGTTTTGTTATTGCTATCGACGGGCTTTTTTATTTATGCCTTGTGGAGCTATATCGCAGCCAAGAAAAACCAAGGAAAGAATACACAAGAAAGTGATACTAACTCAGAAACTGATAATCTTGTGACTGAATCAAAGCCTGTGGAGACAAAATTACAAACGCAAGCAAATGTTTTGGCTTTATTGGAGCAGCAAAAGGTTATCGTCAATGAGTTAAGGCAATCTTTGGTTGAGCAAGATAGGTTAAAAGTGGCGATACTAGATTGTTGGGAGTTGTTTTTAAGCTTAGAAACTCAGCTAGTGAATAAAGATGTAAGTGTGCATGAAATAGATCAAAAGCTTGAGGAGTTTATTCCTCTTACGCAAGAGAGTGGGTTTTCTGAAATGCTGGAATCACTCGTTAAAAAAATTGCGGCACAAAGAAGCTTGGCACAGGCCATTGATAAAGACATAGAGCACAAAAATCAACTCCTTATGTCTAAGATGAGTGTTAATGCTGAGTTGAATGAAAAGTTTGATCGTATCAAGTCTGAATTAGAAGTTGAGCCTGAGGTCGATTTAAAGCTTTCAGAGATGCGGGTTGAGTTAGTTCAAGTATATCAACTTGAAAACACGATTAGGGCTAAGCTCCGAGAGTTGAAAGAGGCGCCTGATAACACTTCTGAAGAGTATCAATTGGCGCTCGAGCTCTTTTTAAATAGTAGTGAACTGGATGACTTTATTGCGCCATTGCAGAATGAGTTTGGCGATAAAATAGAAGAGTTAAAAGCGGTTGCAGAATATCAAGCAAATACGATTAATGAACTAAAAGCGATTGTAAAAGAGACAAAAGAGCAGCAAGAGTCGAGCAAATACAAAATTGACTATGACATTATCGTGGTGAAACTAGAAAAAAGTCTGTCTGATAAAAAGCAGATACTCTCTCGTTTAGAGTTAAAACTAGAAAGCTTACAAATGGTTAAAGCTAAGTTGAGTCAAGATGCACAGAAACACGATCGACTAGTGAATGAAAAAGATTACGAGCTGCAGTTGGTTAGCCAATCACAAGAGAGTGAGATGGCGAATATGCAATCTATCTTTTCTCAGAAACAAATCAGTTTAAATAATATGGAGAAGCAGCTGGATGCCGCGCCATTAAATGATGAGTCACAAGCTTATGCAAATGAGTTAGCTGAGAAAGTCACGGCATTTAAGCTTATGATGAGTGAGTCTGAGATGTTTGTGGAAATGCTTGAGTTTGAGCTGGAAGCAGAGCAAAAAAAGAGTGCGGAACTGCAAACTAGGCTTGCTGAATTATCTGAATATGTGATGCAACAAAGCCAAAGGGTTGAATCAATTGATAGGCAAGACTCAATTCAGCTAGAAGAGGCAAACGCTGAGTTAGACGCTGAAATAAATACTATGCGAAAAGAGTTCGAAAGAAATAATGCTGGTACCACTGAAGCCGCAGACTTACAGAAAAAAATTGCTGAAATTGATGAACGCGTGATAAAAATGAAACAAGAATATGCTGAAATGGAAGATAAATTCTTATCTTCCTTGTTGTGAGGGGAGGTAGTTAACTATCTCCTGGTTAAACCTCATTTATATCTTCTTGAATGGCATAATTGATCTCATCTGATGTAAAGCCCCTATATTGTAAATAGCGATATTGTTTGGCTTTAGTCTGATAATCCTTGCTAATTTGAGCGCCAAACTTACTGAGCTTGACCTTAAGAGCTGATTCGAACCAATCAAGGTCTGCTTCTTCAAAACTTTGGGTTATGATGCTCTGCTCTACCCCTTTTTGTTTGATTTCACCTAATATGCGTATTTTTCCATAACCACTTTGTTGTTTATAGCGAATATATGATTCGCAAAATCTTTGATCGCTCTGATAGTTGTCTTGAATTAATTTATGCAAAACTTCTTCTATCTCTTCACTGTTTTCTTTAAAACGTGAGAGAAGCTTTTGTCTTAGTTCAGACTGACTTTGCTCTCTTCGCGCCAGCATATTCAGTGCTGACTCTCTAATTTGTACCTGAATATCCATTCTTGCTTTTAGCTCAGATTAATTTGATTAGAATGTTACATTAGAAATGGAAAATTAAAATCTCCCAGTTCAGTTTTAATTTCTTTATTTTTAGCTTTTTGTAATTTTTTCATCTTTAAAATTGAAAATATTGAGATTATATGACTGCAAAATATGTGTAAAAATAGTTTTGTCTACTTTGATTGTAATCCTGTTCATTAATGAGGTGAAAGATGGCTCGGCCATTAACGGCGCATATTAATCTTGCTGCGATAAAGCATAACTATGACTTAGCTAAAAAATTACAGCCTAATGCTAAAGCTTTTGCCGTTGTGAAAGCCAATGCTTATGGACATGGTGCAGTTCAAGTTGCTCAGTATTTGGATGACTCTGTTGATGCATTTGCAGTCGCGGCAATTGAAGAAGCGCTCGAATTACGAGAAGCCAATGTCACATCGCCTATCCTTTTATTAGAAGGCGTTTTCGAAGCGTCTGAATGGCAAGTCTGTGAAGATTATGATTTCTGGGTGGCAATAGAAAATGAAATCCAACTAGAGGGCTTTTTAAGCTCTGGCGTTAAACTAGGTAAGGTTTTTCTTAAATTGGATTCTGGTATGCACCGTCTTGGTGTTCAACCAAGTGCTATTGCGCCTTATGTTACCCAATTGAAGTCTTGTGAAAGAATAGGTGAGCTGGTTTTGATGACACACTTTTCAAGTGCTGATGATCTTAATAGTCCAGCAACACACGAGCAATTAGATGTGTTTAAACAAACTCATGACGCTTTTTCTGAGCTAGAAGTTAGTGTGGCGAATTCGGCAGCGATACTTAAATGGGCATTGCCAGAGGGAGGTTGGATCCGACCAGGTATTATGCTTTATGGTATTTCTCCTTTTGATGAAATTAGTGCGCAAAGCTTAGGCCTAAAGCCTGCGATGACACTCACGAGCCAAGTTATCTCCCTTAGAGATATTGCTGATGGTGAAGCCGTAGGTTACGCCAGAGCATATGTTGCAAAAGGGCAAAGTAAAATTGCTACAGTGGCAGTCGGATATGGTGATGGCTACCCTCGTATGGCTGACCATCAAACGCCTGTTTTAGTTAAGCAAAATCCTTGTTGTATATCTGGGCGTGTTTCTATGGATATGATTACGTTAGATGTGACTTCTTTGCCTCAAACTCAAGTTGGTGATGAGGTAATTCTTTGGGGGGAAGGTAACCCTGTAGAAAAAGTTGCAGCCCATTCATCGACGATTGCTTACGAGCTTGTCACTCGAATGACGGGTAGAGCTAAGCGTCAATATCATAAATAGCGCCACTTCTTCTATCTGGCTCTCTTTTAGGTAAAAGTGAGTCAGACTTTTTACCTGAAAAACCTGCCTTTTTAAGTCGTTCTTTCCTGTTATTGCTCTGAAAAGCGCAATAAATGAAAAAAAACGCAAAAACACTCAGTTTCTTTTGAAAAGCACTGTATTTTCCGTGTACTATTTTGTGCTTTTCTGTCTTAACTTTTTCTCTGTATAAAGTCAGAGAAAACTAAATTTATCGCCCAAGAAACAATATAGAGTCTCCCCTGAAAATGAAGAGTTCAGAGCTACGCCAGTCATTTCTAAAATATTTCGAGAGTAAACAGCACCAAGTTGTTGACTCAAGTTCATTAATCCCAGGAAATGATCCGACCCTGTTGTTCACCAACGCGGGTATGGTTCAATTTAAAGATGTTTTCCTAGGTACTGATGATCGTTCCTACACACGAGCAACAAGTTCTCAGCGTTGTGTGCGTGCCGGTGGTAAACATAATGACCTAGAAAATGTAGGTTATACCGCTCGTCATCATACTTTTTTTGAAATGCTGGGTAATTTCAGTTTTGGTGATTACTTTAAAGAAGATGCGATTAAGTATGCTTGGGAGTTTCTAACTTCTGTCTTAAAGCTGCCAACTGAAAAACTACTTGTCACTGTATATGCTGATGATGATGAAGCATGGGATATCTGGGCTCAAAAAATCGGAGTGCCAGAAGATCGAATCATACGTATTGGTGACAATAAAGGTGCTCGTTACGCCTCAGATAATTTCTGGCAGATGGGTGATACAGGTCCTTGTGGTCCTTGTACTGAAATTTTTTATGATCATGGTGAGCATATTTGGGGTGGGCCTCCAGGTTCGCCAGAAGAAGATGGCGATAGATATATTGAAATCTGGAATGTGGTTTTCATGCAGTTTAACCGTGATGCAGATGGCAATATGAATCCATTAGCTAAGCCTTCCATTGATACTGGTATGGGCTTAGAGCGTATCGCTGCTATCTTGCAGGGTGTGCATAGTAACTACGAAATTGACATGTTCCAAAACCTGATTAAAGCTGCAGCTAAAGCTGTTGGAACTGATGATTTAGAAGCTCAGTCACTGCGTGTAATTGCTGACCATATCCGTTCATGCTGCTTTATGATTGTTGATGGCATAGTACCTTCTAATGAAGGTCGTGGTTATGTGTTGAGACGTATTGTTCGTCGTGCGATTCGTCATGGACACAAGCTAGGTCAAAAGCAAGCTTTCTTTAATACGCTTGTTTCTGCTCTGGTTGTTGAAATGGGTGATGCCTACCCTGAATTAGCGAAACTTGCAGACCGTATCCAAGCTATTTTGCTTAAAGAAGAAGAGCAGTTCGCAAAAACACTTGAGCAAGGTATGCGTATCCTTGATGAGGCAATTGCTGAGCTTGGGGATAAGAAAACAATCTCAGGTGAAACTGTCTTTAAGCTATACGATACCTACGGTTTTCCTGCCGATTTAACGAATGATGTTGCTCGTGAACGAAACCTTGATATAGATGATGAAGGTTTTGAGAAAGCAATGGAAGAACAGCGTAATCGCGCTCGTTCCGCAAGCCAATTTACTATGGATATGTCAGGCACAATTGAAGCAGGTGATACAGATTTCACAGGTTATAACGCTTTGGTAAGTGATTGTGTTGTAGAAGCGCTTATTCTAGGTGGTGAAAAAGTTGAAACACTAACTGCTGGCCAGTCTGGCATTATCGTTCTAAAACAGACTCCTTTCTATGGTGAGTCTGGTGGCCAGGTTGGTGACCAAGGTTGGCTTCGTGGTAATGGTGCTTTCAGCGTTACTAATACTACGAAACAGGGCAAAACGCACCTTCATCATGGTGAATTGCGTGAAGGTAGTGTGAGTGTGGGCGATACCTTGACTGCTGCTGTTGATGCCAGTCTGCGAGCTGCGACTGGGTTAAACCACTCTGCTACTCATTTGATGCATGAGGCATTGCGCCGTGTTGTGGGTGATCATGTTCATCAAAAAGGCTCTTTGTGTGATGCTGAGCGTTTACGTTTTGACTTCTCTCACTTTGAAGGTGTGACAGCAGCAGAAATAGAACAAGTCGAAGACATGGTGAATGAGCAAATTCGCCTTAACCATGAAGTTGTTACTGAAGTAATGGATATCGAAAGTGCAAAAGCCAAAGGCGCTATGGCCTTGTTTGGTGAAAAGTATGATAGCCAAGTGCGTGTATTGACAATGGGTAGCGATTATTCTGTTGAGCTTTGTGGTGGTACTCATGTTAAGCGTACTGGTGATATTGGTTTATTCAAAATAGTTGCAGAAAGCGGTATAGCTGCTGGCGTACGTCGTATTGAAGCTATCACAGGTAAGGTAGCTATTGATTATACCCGTGCAACCGATAAGTCAGTACAGCAAGTGGCAGCTTTGGTTAAAGGTAATAAAGACAATATGATCGAGAAAGTAACTGCGCTTTCGGATCAAAATCGAGCACTACAAAAAGAGCTTGATGTAATTAAAGCTAAGTTGGCTGCTCAAGCTGGTTCTGATTTAGCCTCTCAAGCAGTTGATATCGAAGGCGGTAAGCTATTGGTTGCTCAGGTTGATGTTGAGGATCCAAAAGCATTGCGTGACATGCTAGATGAGCTGAAGAGCAAACTAGAGTCTGGTGTTGTACTGCTTGCTAGTGTGAATGATTCAAAAGTAAGCCTGATAGCAGGTGTTACTAAAGAGTTGACGAAAAAGGTAAAAGCTGGCGATCTAATTAAGATGGTAGCACCTTTGGTTGACGGTCGTGGGGGCGGTCGACCAGATATGGCACAAGCTGGGGGTAATAATCCAGCAGGTTTGCCAGAGGCGTTAGCATCTGTTCAGCCTTGGGTCGTGAGTAAATTGTAAAAAAAAGCCGTTAAGGCAAATAATGTGGGTTTAAATAAAAAACTATGGCGTTGTTAGTTCAAAAATATGGCGGCACATCGGTAGGCTCTGTAGAGCGTATCGAGGCCGTAGCTGATCGAGTGCAAAGGCACCGTGAGCAAGGTGATGATGTAGTTGTTGTTGTCTCAGCTATGAGTGGCGAAACCAATCGTTTGGTCGCTTTAGCTAAGAGTATGCAAGAAGTGCCTGATCAAAGAGAGATGGATGTGCTGTTATCGACAGGTGAGCAAGTTACTATTGCTTTACTGTCTATGGCATTAAAAAATCGTGGTCTTGATGCTCGTTCTTATACGGGCTCTCAGGTGCGTATTACTACTGATAGTGCACATGGTAAGGCTCGTATTCAAGAAATTGATACAGAGGCTATGCGTACGGATTTAGATGCGGGCCGTGTTGTTGTGGTTGCTGGTTTCCAAGGGGCGGATGAGCTTGGCAATATCACTACCCTTGGTCGTGGTGGTTCTGATACAACAGGTGTTGCCTTGGCTGCTGCTTTGAAAGCGGATGAATGCCAAATTTATACTGATGTTGATGGCGTATACACGACTGATCCTCGAGTTGTAGATAGTGCTCGTCGTTTAAATAAGATTACGTTCGAAGAAATGTTAGAAATGGCGAGCTTGGGCTCAAAAATTCTACAAATTCGTTCTGTTGAATTTGCTGGTAAGTATCAAGTGCCTTTACGTGTACTTTCTAGTTTTACTGAAGGTGAAGGCACATTGATTACAACTGAGGGGAATGAAGATATGGAACAACCAGCTGTTTCTGGAATTGCGTTTAACCGAGATGAAGCTAAATTAACCTTACAAGGTGTGCCAGACATTCCAGGTATTGCCTCTAAAATCTTGGTACCTATTAGTGATGCAAACATCGAAGTAGATATGATTGTTCAGAATGTCTCAGCAGATGGAACAACAGATTTTACCTTTACTGTACATCGCAATGAATTTGATCAAGCGATGGAGATTCTGCAAGCTATTCAAGCTGAGCTTGGTGCACGTGGTGTTGTAGGTGATGCTAAAATAGCGAAAGTGTCTATTGTTGGTGTTGGTATGCGCTCTCATGCTGGTGTAGCGAGTACTATGTTTAAAGCGTTAGCTGATGAGTCTATTAATATTCAGTTGATCTCTACATCTGAAATTAAAGTCTCTGTCATTATCGATGAGAAATATATGGAGTTGGCTGTACGTTCACTTCACTCTTCTTTCGAATTAAGCGGAACAGGCGTTAAAGCTGAAGCTGAATAGTCGGTATCAGAGGCGAAATTAAGTATAAGCAAAAAGTCTAGGTGAAAATATTGGCGTATTTTTCATCTAGACGCTACAATTCGCTTTGTAAGTAATTTCTTACAAAGAAACGAGGTGATTTCCTCAAAATCGCTTCACTAAAGGATATTAAAGGAGAAACCTATGCTTATACTTACGCGCCGTGTTGGTGAAACTCTAATGGTTGGTGATGAAGTCTCTGTAACTGTACTTGGTGTTAAAGGTAATCAGGTACGCATTGGTATTAACGCCCCAAAAGATGTGTCTGTTCACCGTGAAGAAATCTACCTTCGCATCCAAAAAGAGCAAGATGAACAAGAAGTTGAAGATTAATTTAAAAAAAGTCTTTACATCTTAGAATAGCAATATATACTACGCCGCACTTGTTACGGAGAAGTTTTTTATTTCTCTTGTGCGTGTAACGGAGAGTTGGCCGAGTGGCCGAAGGCGCTCCCCTGCTAAGGGAGTATGGGTTAACACTCATCGAGGGTTCGAATCCCTCACTCTCCGCCATTTTTTCTGATGCATCCGTAGCTCAGCTGGATAGAGTACTCGGCTACGAACCGAGCGGTCGGAGGTTCGAATCCTCCCGGATGCACCATTTAAAATGACGAAGTTCTTCTAGAAAATCCAGTTCTAGATTATTGGTAAGTTTCTGTTGTGCATCCGTAGCTCAGCTGGATAGAGTACTCGGCTACGAACCGAGCGGTCGGAGGTTCGAATCCTCCCGGATGCACCATTTACTCCCCACCTCGTAAACCTAGCAATTTACAAAAAAAGATTACTGCATCCGTAGCTCAGCTGGATAGAGTACTCGGCTACGAACCGAGCGGTCGGAGGTTCGAATCCTCCCGGATGCACCATTCTTTCTTTTCAAAAGTATTTTCTTTTTCTCAAGCTCAACAAAACTGTTTTCCTGTTTTCCTGCCTTTTATTCTGTGCCTATCAGTTGTATTTCTATCCGAGTGGTCACAAGTAATAACTTTGTGATTTCTAGGTTTTGAACTTGGGGTGAGTTGGACCGGATAGAGAGAGCGATGTTTATCTGATAGGGGTGCGGACTAGATAGCCATCCTTGGCTGGTTAATGCTATTTGATGTAGTTTTCTACTTGTTGGAAGAACTCGCTAGCAGAATGGCTTTGTCTGAGAGGTTTCAGGTTTTGCTCAATAACAGGGAAGTGTTTTCTTAAGCTGCCGCACCATTGTTTTAGTCTGCCGAGTTTAGGGACTTCATCATAATGGCCATCTAGTAACTTGTAGTAGCTTTCGAACAGTTCAGGTAGTTGTTGGCTATAGTCTATAGGAGCAAGGCCTGAGAGTGTTTGTCTGATTTCTTGGAAAACAAAAGGGTTTTCTAATACCCCTCTGCCTATCATAAATTCATCACAGCCAGTGATGGCCTGACAGGCAAGTAAAGACTTGATGCACTTGATGTCTCCGTTGGCAACAAGATGCATGTTTGTTCTCGATTTGATCTGACCTATTTTTTCCCAGCGAGCAGGTGGCTTGTAGCCATCCTTCTTAGTGCGCCCATGTATTACAAGTTTGGTTGCACCTGCTTTTTCTATAGCATCTACGTTTTCAAAAAGTAGGCTTTCATCTTCAAAACCTAATCTGATTTTTGCTGAAAGAGGGATGTGTTCGGGAAGTGCAGTTCTGATTGCGCTGACAATTTCATATAGATTATCGGGGCTTTGTAATAAGAAGGAGCCTCCGCCGTGGCCGTTTACTCTTTTTGCAGGACAGCCAAAGTTGATGTCTATATGTGTTGCGCCTGATTGAATGGCATTAAGTGCGCTTGAAGCCATAGTTTCAGGATTGCTACCAAGCAGTTGGGTGTGTACTGGGTGGTTATAGGTTGTATGGGCTTGATGAATGTTTTCCGGCACCATTCTGGTGAATGTGTGTGCTGGTACTGGATATTGAGTTACCCGCACAAATTCGGATACAAAGTAGTCCATTCCACCGATTTTAGACAAAAGTTGGCGCATGGTATGTTCCATAATGCCTTCCATTGGTGCTACTGCTAGTCGAGGTTGGGTGTTTTTTGAACTGTTGTGGGGCGGAATTGGGGTATTGAGTCGTGTGTGTATCACAAATAACCAAACTGTTATGCAAAAAAAATATGAAACTGTTCTGGTTTGTGGTAAAAATGAACACAACCAAATACAAGTAGTCTGCTGCTGATGTGAATATGATCACATAAGTGGACTTCAAGCAAGATGATTAACCTTTAGCCAGGGGGATAAAATGAACACATTAGTTGAAGACGGTTTAGGATTGATGATTTTAGGAATGGGATTTGTATTCACATTTCTAGTGATTCTGATTGTTGCGACTACTTATATGTCGTCTTTGTTAAATAAGTATTTTCCTGAAGCTGAGCCTGAGGTTCAAGCTAAGAAATTTGCAGCTCCTACGCCAGCACCTGCTGGTACTGTTGATGCGACATTGACTGCAGTCATAACTGCGGCAATTCATCAGCACAGAGCTAAATCACAATAATATAATTCTAACTTAACTATCTACACCATTTTTAGAGGCTGAAATTATGACAACAAGCAAGCAACCTCTTGGCATTACTGATGTTGTGCTTCGCGATGCTCATCAATCTTTATTTGCAACACGTCTACGTATCGATGATATGTTACCGATTGCAGAAAAGTTGGATCAAGTAGGTTATTGGTCGCTTGAATCTTGGGGCGGCGCTACGTTCGACTCCTGCATTCGTTTCATTGGCGAAGATCCATGGGATCGTATTCGTGAATTGAAAAAAGCCATGCCAAATACACCACAGCAAATGTTGCTACGTGGTCAAAACTTGTTGGGCTATCGCCACTACGCAGATGACGTAGTTAATAAATTTGTTGAGCGTGCAGCTACAAATGGCGTAGATGTGTTCCGTATCTTTGATGCCATGAACGATCCACGTAACCTAGAAACTGCAATTAAAGCAGTTAAAGGTATGGGAAAACATGCGCAGGGTACTATCTCTTATACAAAGAGTCGTGTTCATACTACTCAGAACTGGGTTGATTATGCGAAACAATTAGAAGACATGGGTGCTGAATCTATCGCGATCAAAGATATGTCAGGTATCTTGACGCCTTATGATGCATTTGAATTGGTATCGCTGCTGAAAGCGCAAACAGATTTAGAAGTTCAGCTGCATGCACATGCTACTTCTGGTTTGTCAGATATGACAATCCTTAAATCTATTGAAGCTGGCATCGACCGTGTTGATACAGCAATCTCTTCTATGTCGATGACTTATGGACATAGTGCGACTGAGTCAGTTGTTGCTGCGCTTCAAGGTACTGATCGTGATACAGGTTTAGATCTTGGCTTACTTGAAGAAATTGCAGCTTACTTCCGTGATGTTCGTAAGAAGTACGCTAAGTTTGAGGGTTCTCTACGTGGCACAGACTCTCGTATCCTAATTGCTCAAGTTCCTGGTGGCATGTTAACTAACATGGAATCACAGCTTAAAGAGCAGGGTGCTGCAGACAAGTTTGATGATGTACTGGCTGAAATTCCGCGTGTACGTGAAGATCTTGGGTTGATTCCTCTTGTAACGCCAACATCACAAATTGTAGGTACTCAAGCAGTACTGAATGTTTTAACTGGGGAGCGTTATAAATCAATTTCGAAAGAAACAGCAGGTATTCTTAAAGGCGAATATGGTGCAGCTCCTTCTGAGTTTAATGCTGAGCTACAAGCTCGAGTGTTGGATGGTGCTGAAGCAATTACTTGTCGTCCAGCTGATTTGCTTGAAGCTGAAATGGATAAGTTAACAACAGAACTTGAAGATATTGCAAAAGAGAAGGGCTTGAAGCTTTCTGGTGAGCAAATTGATGATGTTCTAACTTATGCTCTATTCCCTCAAATTGGTCTGAAGTTTATTGAAAATCGTGATAATCCAGATGCATTTGAGCCAGTTCCTGGTAGTGAGCCTGAGGTTGCATCTACACCATCTGCTACTCCTGGTGAAGCAAGTGTTTACACTGTAAGTGTTGGTGGTCAGGAGTATGTTGTTCAAGTTGCCGATGGTGGTGATGTGACAAATATCCAGCCAACAGGTGCTGCACCAACTGCGGCTGCTACAGTAGCTGCTGCGCCAGCTGCTTCAGGTGAACCTGTTCCCGCACCACTTGCTGGTAACATCTTTAAAATCCTAGTATCTCCAGGTCAACAGGTTGAGGAAGGTGAAACTATCTTCATCCTAGAGGCAATGAAAATGGAGACTGAAGTCTCTGCACCTAAGAGCGGTGTTATTGGGAATATCCAAGTTAAAGAAGGTGACTCTGTTCAAGTGGGTCAAACCTTAGTTACTCTGTAGAGGTTTCGTTAGAATGGAAAGTAAATTACTTAACCTGTATCACGATACAGGTATCTACCAGCTTGAATTTGGTCAAGCGGTTATGATGGCGGTGGGACTTTTGTTGGTATACCTCGCCATAAAGAAAGGTTTTGAACCTTTGCTTTTATTGCCAATTGGTATCGGAGCCATTCTTGTTAACATTCCTGGTGCCGGCTTTATGTCAGCGCCAGTATATGATGCAGCAGGGCACTTGGTTACTCCAGGTGGTCTTCAATACTACATTTATCATGGTGGTATTGAGACAGGTTTGTTCCCCTTGCTCATCTTTATGGGGGTTGGTGCCATGACGGATTTTGGTCCTATGCTGGCTAATCCAAAAACGCTTCTATTAGGGGCGGCGGCACAATTTGGCATCTTTGCAACGGTAATTGGTGCAGTAATGCTTGGTGCATTTGGTATCATGGACTTTACTCTCGCTGATGCCGCAGCTATCGGGATTATCGGTGGAGCGGATGGCCCTACAGCTATCTTCGTTGCTAGTCGATTGGCACCTGATTTATTAGGGGCTATTGCCGTAGCTGCATACTCATATATGGCATTGGTGCCTCTGATTCAGCCACCTATAATGAGAGCGCTTACTACTCAAGAAGAACGTGCGATCAAAATGGTGCAACTACGTCATGTCACTAAAACTGAAAAGATTGTTTTCCCAATTGTAGTGACAGTTTTGGCTGCGGCGTTCTTACCATCAGCAGCACCACTATTAGGCATGTTCTGCTTTGGTAACCTAATGAAAGAGTCTGGTGTTGTTGATCGTCTGAGTGACACAGCGCAAAATGCTTTGATTAACGTAGTAACTATTATGTTAGGTCTAGGTGTTGGTTCTAAGTTAAGTGCTGAAGACTTCTTAAATGTTGAAACTTTAGGGATCCTGTCTCTTGGTTTGGTTGCCTTCTCTATCGGTACTGCAACAGGTGTGTTGATGGCCAAAGCATTGAACAAGTTCTCTGCGCACGATATAAACCCATTGATTGGTGCAGCAGGGGTATCCGCTGTTCCAATGGCTGCTCGTGTTGCGAACAAAGTTGGTCTGGAAGCGAATAAGCAAAACTTCCTACTTATGCACGCCATGGGGCCAAACGTAGCGGGTGTAATCGGATCTGCAGTAGCAGCGGGTGTTATGCTTAGTTATGTAGGTGGTTAGTTATTTGGTTGCTGAGTTTTCTTAGCTAGCCTGCCTTTATAGCAGGCTTTTACGGCCAATTTAAAAAAGGGAGCTCAGGCTCCCTTTTTTTATGGGTGAATTCCATTGGGTTGATACTTTGTTTGTTTGCTAGAGCTTAATTGTGGTGGCAACTTGCTTAAGATTTGGCTGTTTAGCTTAATAAATGTACATAAAGGCTAGCTTTGTTGACTAAATTGTTTGATAAGTAATCAAACTTATGGTTTGTGGCTATTTATTTGAATTAATTCAGAAAAATAGTAAAAAGCGCTTGCCATAAAAT
>NZ_JXYC01000017.1:0-9325 GCF_000967665.1 Marinomonas sp. S3726
GCTTGATTATCGTCTTTGAAATGACTGATAAATTGTATAAATACAATAAGATCAATCATTTCGATCTATTCAAAAAATTTATTGTTAAAGAGCGTTGGCTAAGTTTAAAACTTAACTTGGAAGTTGTTTTTGATTTGCTTCCCCCAAATCGTGGAGGCGAATTATACCTAGAGTTTTGCTTCCGTCAACGCTTATTTTTACTTTTCTTATTATTTTTTTAAAACCAAAAAAAGAGGACCTAAGCCCTCTTTTTCCCATCATTAAAATCGCTTAATAAACGTACTTTTCTAATACTGTTACCTTATAAACACAGGTGGTGTAACAGACGCCCATAAGATGACGGTAATTGCCAATACAGCGACTAAAACACAAAGCCCTACTGTGACAACGGACATGGAGAACATGAAACCACGCTCTTCAGAGATATGCCCTAAAATTGGCACCCCTGTAATTAACAGTTTAAGGGTATGGGTGACGGCTACTAGACCAACCATGACATCAAACCACATCACAGGATACAACCCCGCTAACCCTGCTAGCATCATTGGCGTTGCCGTAAATGTTGTTAACATGAAGCAACGCTCTAAACTCGCATCAACACCATAGGTATGCTCCATCCAATACATGGCGTACGCCATTGCACCAACCGCACCTAGTAAAACTAGATAGAATGCTATAGCTATGGGTAAAGCACTTGCTTCCGTTAGTAATACCGTATCTCCACCACCTAAACTCCAGCCAACTTGCGTTGTGCCTATGTACACAGACACAGCCGGTATGGCAGCAAGCCAGATAATGTATCTAAGGTAGCATTGAACTATCGAGTACTTTTCTTCGACTATCTCCTCCCACTCTTCTTTGGGATGATGAATTAATCCGACAAAATGTTGTACGTACATAAACACCTCCAGTTCAGGTAACACTGATTAGGTTATTGCCAACCTATAATGGAATGTAGTGATCCACTAGCAGCCATGCAAACAACCACATAATGTAACGAATGGAGTACCAGAACATCCTAAGAGGTACTGATTCGTCATTTCCAAATAGTTGCAATGCAAAATACATAAAGCGCATATTCAACAAAACAACGCCAAACAAATATATCAAACCACTCATTGCTGTTATGAAAGGCAGTGCTGTGGTTAAAACTAATAAACAGGTATAGAGCAAAATTTGTAATCGGGTGAAGGCCACACCATGAGTAACAGGTAACATAGGGATCCCCGCTTTGGCATAATCTTCACGTTTATGTATTGCTAAGGCCCAAAAGTGTGGAGGGGTCCAAGCAAAAATAATCAGCACAAGTAATAAACTATTTGGCTCTAATGTTCCTGTTATTGATACCCAGCCAAGTAGCGGCGGCATAGCCCCCGCTAAACCACCTATCGTAATATTCTGTGGCGTAGCGCGCTTTAAAAAAGCGGTGTATATAAGTGCATAACCAATTAACGAAGCAAGCGTTAGATAAGCACTTAATGGGTTCACTAATAAGTAAAGTATACTAAAGCCCAAGGCACCAATTATGATGGCAAATAAAACCGCTTGTTGTGTACCGACTTTGCCACTTGGCAATGGTCGGTTACGAGTGCGATACATGATGGCATCGAAACGTCTATCTAGAACGTGATTAAATGCAGCGGCTGAACTTGCGCACAAACCAATACCAAGAGTAGATATAAGCACGAGACTTAAACTAGGCACTTCAGGTGTCGCTAAGAACATCCCAACTACCGCTGTTAAAAGAAGAACAGCAACGACTCTTGCTTTACATAGATTGTAATAGTCACGCCATGAAAGGCGCGCTTGATCAATTCGTACATTAGTAAGCATATTCATCTACCTCTTCTTTTGCCTGCATTAAGACATAAAGCACTTCGAGCATATGAAGTAAGAGCAAAGCTGCAACAAGGTTATGTATTACTGCAATTTGAACTGGGATATGAAACCAGACATTGGCCACACCCAAACCAACTTGAAGCATCAAGACAACCACTAATCGGCAAGCTAACTGCTTATTCTTATTAAATATATAGAAGCCAACAGCTAAAATCGCAAGCATAAGTACTAAAGCACCTAATCTATGCATCAAATGAATGGCGACTCTGGCCTCTCCTTCCAATAAACCACCAAGATAAGTTGGCCCGATACTCTGAAATAAATTAAACCCTTGGGCATAATCTGCGTTTGGCCAAACCTCTCCCTGACATAGGGGTAAATCAGGGCAGGCAAAGGCTGCATAGTTAGAGGCCATCCAGCCACCAAGAAAGATCTGCACTATGGTGAGAAAAAAGACAAAGGAAACAGCTAACTTTGCCTTAAGGGAAATGTTCGTTTTTATCCTAGGTAATTCGTTGGGTTTGGACCTTAACCATAAAAGGTAATACAAGCTTAACGTGGTAAAGCCACCTAACAGGTGTGCCGTCACAACTTGTGGCCATAACTTTAAGGTTACTGTCCACATTCCAAATGCTGCCTGCAATACAATGACACCAAGAATCAGGCTGATATGCTTAAAGTAGGTCTCCTGATACCCTTTCATTCGCGCTCGCATAGATACAATGAAAATGGCTAAGGTTAAAAGCAAGGCTATTCCTGCAACATAACGGTGAATCATTTCGATCCAACCCTTTTCACTTTCTACCGCATTTTCAGGGAAACGCGCATTAGCTAATGCGACTTCTGTTTTAGAGTCTGGCGAGGTTAAAAAGCCATAGCAGCCAGGCCAATCTGGACATCCCAAACCCGAATGAGACAACCTAGTGTAAGCACCTAGGCCAACCACAATGAAAATAAGAAATACGCCGACTAGAGAGATTAGTCGGATATTGAAGAAAGAGGAGACGCTTTGTTGTTCCGTAAAAGCTGTCTCTTGTTTTGGACTTGGCATTTTCGCTTCAATCATATTGCGCTCACTTGTAACAAGGAATCAATCTGGTGATGCTTTAGGAACTTACGATTAAGTTACGCCCCTCGCCATAAACCTAGGCGCTTTTGTCCACACGCTGAGGCGGGAAGACTTATCCGCAGGTTCCTTTAATACTGTCTGGCTTGATAAACCTTTAGTGATCTATTTATTTAGCCTTGAAAGTTATTTTTAAGTAACTTCAAAATATCTTTATGTAATTCAGCGGCATCCTGCTCTGCTTTGAATGACATAACTAACCAGCCTTGGGGGTCTACCAACCAGGCTTTGTGCTTCAAGTCTTTAACGCTATCTGCATCAAGATTAGAAAATTTATCTAGATACAAGAAACTATCTTGATTATCTATTTGCTCCTTAGTCAATAACACTCTTGATAGACCATCTGATTGTCGACCTAAAGCGACATGCATACGTCGATATGATTCTAAACGATCAAGACAAGGAGACTGACAAGACTCTTCAATGACAAGCAATCGCCATGTGCCATCTTCTCCTGCTAGAGGACTCGTTGAGATCGTGTCCCAAGCAATAGGCGTTTCAAGAAACTCCCCTTTTGCCGTAATTTCACTTGGCCGCCAATCCGTAAACACCATTGCCCATGCAAAAGATAAAGGCAAACCTGTCATGGCAAACATAATTAAGACGATTGTTCTGGAATACAGTTTAGATCTCATTATTCATACTCTCCTTAACATGACGCACTAAGAAAACAACAGCGAGAACAATTAGAGAAAATGCTAATGCAAACCATTGGAATGCATAGGCAAGATGCTTTTCCGGTGGCATTACATTGTTAGGCAACCAACGTCTAACCTGAACACCTGCTTGATGAGCCTCTAATCTCATCTCAAACCCAGACACTAATAAATGCTTTTTTTTCTGAGTTAGTTCTGTACCTATCAATTGTTGAAAAAAACTGGCATCAAAATATTGAACCCGACTAGGCCAACCTTGTGTTTGATACTGAGCATCACTTAACCGAAAACCTTTTTTAGCAGGTAGATAAACTCGTGCTTGCAACTCTACTTCTGCATTAGGTAAATTTGTTTTATTCAGCTTACTCCTATCAACCGAAGCTTCAACCCAACCTAAGTTCACCCAAAAAAGAACATCATCAAGACCGACCTTGGTTAAAAAGGGCACTATCACGTCATAACCAGACTTACCTTGATAGGTTTTGTTATCTATCAAAAATTGATATTGAGATAGATATTTGCCGTTAAGTTGAATCAACTGCCCATCTATCGCATTTACCCAACTTGATGCCTGCATTATTTCATTCGTTTGATTACGTGCGAGATAGTCCTCTTTTTGTGCGGCTCTATCTAGCTGCCAAAAACCTAATGACAGAGTAAGGCTAAAAAACACGACCACCAAGCAAATGAAAACAACTAGCTTCCCTCGACCTTGTCTAAAAATTGCCTGTTGCAAACCTGTTAATTGTGGCATCTTAATAACATGTCCTCTTGGTAATACTTAGAACCCTTAAGGAAAAGATGTATGCTTATATCATTAATATTGATCGTATTTTTCGGTATCTTAGCCAGCCTTTTTACTGGGTTGTTTTTTCTTTTTAACAAAAAAAACTCTAAACACTTATTTGTCTCTTTATCTTTCAGGATTTCTCTAACCCTATTATTACTTTGCCTTGTCACCTTTGGTCTTTACACTGGCGATCTGGGCAACAAAGCACCATGGCAAGTCACCCAAGAACAGCTAGACAATATAGACAAAGATAAATAAGCCAAGCCAGACAACATCAACAAAGTGCCAATACCAAGCAGATGCCTCAAACCCAAAATGCTTGTCTGGCGAAAAATGGCCTTTTAGCAATCTCATTAAGATGACCAATAGAATAATGCTACCCAAGGTAACATGTATGCCATGAAACCCAGTAAGCATGAAAAAGGTCGAGCCATAGATACCTGACTCAAGTGTTAAACCTAAATGCGCATAAGCCTCATAATACTCAATCCCTTGCACTATTAAGAAAGCCACACCTAACACTAAGGTTATTGCCATCCAACGAATGGTTTTAACTCTGTCATTATCTTTAAGAGCATGATGAGCAATGGTTAAAGTAACACTAGAAAGCATTAACAATACGGTATTAATAAGGGGAAGATGGAAAGGGTCAGGCAAGCCAGACGGCACACTAGACGTTGCCGCAGGTGTATTAAGTAATGGCCATTCACCAATAAAGTTAGGCCAAAGTAGTTCATGGGTCATGGCATGGTCGCCTTCACCGTTTAGCCAAGGCATTGCAAGCGTTCTTATATAAAAAAGAGCGCCAAAAAACGCCGCAAAGAACATAACCTCAGAAAAAATAAACCAAGCCATGCCTAATCTAAAGCTATTATCCATTTGCACACTGTACAAACCATCATGGCTCTCTTCTACAACCTTACTAAACCAGCCATAAAAGATATAAGCCATCAGTCCTACCCCTGCGGTTAATAGCAAAGGAGAACCATAATTAATTAAAAGACCTCCTCCAAATGCCATGAAGAACAAGGCGAAGGTTGCCACTATAGGCCAAGCACTTTGACTTGGCACATAGTAATGTTCGTGTGAGTTTTTCATTATTTTTCTCCCACTTTAACGCTTTTAATTTTATTAGTTTGCCGCTACCGGCTGTAAATCCGTAATATCAAAAAAAGTATAAGACAAGGTAATCTTTTTAACCCTATCAGGTAGATCAGTATCGAGACTAAACAAGACACTCACATCTTGAGCTTGTTTGCCATTAAGTACTTGGCGATCAAAACAGAAGCACTGAGTTTTATGAAAATACTTAGCCCCAATAGAAGGGCTAACACTAACAATTGCTTGGCCAACCATTTGCTCATTTGTTAGATTCTGAACAAAAAAGTCAGCCCTTGCGTTTTCACCCGGATGCACTGTCATTTCTACGTCTTTAGCAACAAAGTCCCAAGGCATATTCTCGTTAGTATTCGCAATAAACTGCACTTTAATTGCTCGAGAAGTATCGATCACACCGGTATTTTTCTTAGCAACCAACTCCAACTTGCCATTAAGCCCTGTGATATCACAAAACACGTCGTAGAGTGGAACAAGGGCAAATCCAAACAAGAACATGCCGACAGTCGCTCCACACAACTGCAATATAAGTTTACGGTTACTTTTCATCTTTATTTCACTTCTGGTGGTGTTTCAAAAGTATGATAAGGTGCAGGTGAAGGCACTTGCCACTCCAACCCTTCTGCGCCTTCCCAAACAACAGCTTCTGCTTTTTTACCACCTTTCACACATTTAACAACTACCAATACAAAAATCAGTTGAGAGAATCCAAACAAGAAGCCCCCTAAACTCGATACCAAATTAAAATCGGCAAACTGGATCGAGTAATCAGGAATACGTCTTGGCATACCCGCAAGACCCACAAAATGCATTGGGAAGAAAGTAAGATTCAAACCTACAAATGAGCACCAGAAATGACACTTACCTAAGTACTCGTCATACATGTTACCTGTCCATTTCGGCATCCAATAATATGCCGCAGCCATAATCGAGAAAACAGCACCTGGCACGAGCACATAATGGAAATGGGCAACAACAAAGTAGGTATCATGATATTGGAAGTCAGCAGGTGAAATCGCCAACATCAATCCAGAAAAACCACCTATCGTAAACAAGACAATAAAGGCGATTGCAAATAACATAGGTGTCTCAAAGGTCATTGACCCTCTAAACATAGTCGCCACCCAGTTAAACACCTTCACCCCTGTTGGCACAGAGATCAGCATGGTGGCATACATAAAGAAGAGTTCACCAACTAACGGAATTCCTACCGTGAACATGTGATGCGCCCAAACGGTGAAAGATAAAAGCGCAATCGAAGACGTTGCATAAACCATAGAGGCATAGCCAAATAATGGCTTGCGACTAAATGTTGGGACAATTTGAGAAATAATACCAAATGCTGGCAATATCATAATGTAAACTTCAGGGTGTCCGAAGAACCAGAACAAGTGCTGGAACAAAACTGGATCACCGCCGCCGCCTGCATCAAAGAAACTAGTACCAAAATGAATATCTGTCAGCATCATGGTAACCGTACCAGCAAGTACAGGCATGACAGCAACCAATAAGAAAGCCGTGATCAACCAAGTCCAAACGAATAGCGGCATTTTCATGTAAGACATGGTTGGCGCACGCATATTCATGATGGTAACAATCACATTAATCGCCCCTAAAATTGAGGAGACACCCGCTAAGTGAATGGCAAAGATAAAGAAGGTTACACTCGGAGGAGCATAAGTCGTGGATAAAGGAGCATAAAAGGTCCAGCCAAAGTCAGGTGCTCCTCCGTCCATCACTAGGGTTGAAAGCAGCATAAAAAATGCAAACGGTAATAACCAGAAACTAAAATTATTCAATCTAGGTAATGCCATATCTGGCGCACCTATCATTAATGGCACCATCCAGTTTGCCAAACCAACAAACGCTGGCATTACAGCACCAAACACCATAATCAAACCATGCATGGTTGTCATTTGATTGAAAAACTCTGGTTGCACGACTTGCAACCCAGGCTCCACAAGCTCCATGCGAATAACCAATGCCATAGAACCGCCGATAAAGAACATCAGCAGACTAAAGATCAAATACATAGAGCCTATATCTTTATGGTTAGTCGTAAATAACCAACGAGTTATCCCAGTTGCGGGACCATGATGATGACCTACAGCAGACGTCATATAATTCCCCTATTTACTCTTAAGCATTGATTGGATGGATTGCGGTGTGATGATATCACCAGTGTCATTACCCCAAGCATTTCTCTCATAGGTAATAACCGCAGCCAATTCGACAGCACTTAATTGCGCAGCATAAGCTTGCATGGCCGTACCCGCCCGTCCTTCTAAAACAATTTTAATATGTTCATCTATTTGTTCAGGTTTGGTTGCTATTGCACTCGCTTTAAGCGCAGGGAACATAGGCGAAATACCCTGACCGCCAACTTGGTGACAGGCAGCGCAGTTTGTCTGGTAAACTTTTTCACCTCTTTCCATTAACTCCTCTAAACTCCAAACTCTCGCCGCTGCTGCGACTTCTGCTGCTATGCTAGCTTTCTTATCTGCTAACCAAAGTGCATAGTCCTCATCGGTCACTGCCTGCACGACAATTGGCATGAAGCCATGATCTTTACCACAGAGTTCAGCACATTGACCTCGATATGTTCCTACCTCATCAATACGAGTCCATGACTCATTAATAAAACCAGGAATCGCATCACGCTTGACCGCAAATGCAGGCACCCACCAAGAGTGAATTACATCATTTGATGTCACTAAGAAGCGGATTTTTTTACCAATTGGCACAACGAGCGGCTCATCTACCTCAAGTAGATAGTTTTCGTTTTTTTCGACTTTGTTATAAATTTCATCGGGATTGGTGGACAGGTTACTAAAAAAAGAAAGGTCTTCACCAAGATACTGATATTGCCATTTCCACTGATAACCTGTGACCTGAATATCTACATCCGAGTCGGATGTATCGTACATTTCAATTAAGGTTGTGGTGGCAGGAACAGCCATAGCGACAAGAATTAAAACAGGGACAATAGTCCAGATTAATTCGACAGTGGTATTTTCATGAAATTGTTCTGCTTTAGCCCCCGCCGATTTACGGTGGTGGATAATAGACCAGAACATCACACTAAACACAGCTATCGCAATAACGACACAAATCCAAAAGATTTGCATATGTAATGAATAAATTGAACGGCTAACCTCAGTTACCCCTTCAGTCATATTTAACGCCCAATCAGCTTGAGCAGAAACAGACCACAAGGCAGCTAAGATAATTAAAGCAGCTGACGAACAAGATCTCTCCTTCATCTTTTTACCCCTACTTGTGTTTTTTTTATACGTAGAGAACCCAAGAAACAAAGCCCCAATACCCTGCTTTAACCTTGAGCGATATTCAGAGTATAGAAAGCAATTTTCAGCTTGCCAGTAACTTTTGAAAATAATTAGGTTAAATAAACCATGAAGTTAACAAGATATATTAAGGAAACGATAAAAATGAGCACCATTAAAATACCCACCAAGATGAAGGGAATAGGGCTATTAGACTGAAAATCTTCTAACCGATTTTTTTCACTTTGTACGCCAATAAAGGCAGAAAAAACAGCTTTAAAAACTTTCCAAATATTCATTGATCCATCCCTTTAAGCTATTTAAGTTAATGTCAGAGTGGAAGCAAAAGAGAAGAAAATCAAGCCAACTGACTTATTCAGACAACAAAGCCTCTCATAAATATTGATCGTTTATAAAGCTGAATAGCTGAAAAATATAGAGGGCTAGAAACGCAAAAAGGCCGCTATAAGCGACCTTTTGTTAGAATTTATTACAGATAATTTGTGTGAACACT